>NZ_JBBMFJ010000025.1:0-60812 GCF_040096075.1 Ventrimonas faecis | reverse complement strand
GGCCCTCCTAATGATATTTATTGTATCATAGAAGGACCTTACTTAGGTTATTTTACAGAAAAAGTTTCATAGGCTCGCAAATCACTTTTACAACGAACAGCACCGGCAGTGCCAATATCTTCAATACCAGCTTCATAGGCTCAACCCCTTTCTTCTTAACTACATTGTACAAGAGTATCTGCAATAATACAACGATGTCAACCCTTGTATAAAAAGGAAGGACGCAAAGGATTCTATCTCCTCTGCGCCCTAATGCTTTTCGGATTCAGTTCAACAAACTGGAAGTTGTCACCATGTTCATCACTTATTTATACACGTTTGTAAATAATGGGATCATCGTATCCAAAAGTCCGCTTTCCGTTAACTTCCATAATTTCAGATACTTCCAAACAACTATCAGAAAACTTTTCCCAAAGCTTAAATGTCATTACTGGTGAAAACTGACTTGTGCTACCTCCCTCCCAGATGCCATCATTTTCATGATAAAGTGCCGGAGTAAACTTTTTAGATTTTTTCAGTTCACTATAATCAACATTTTTCATAGAATCATATGAAAATGTATTTTTGTCTTCTCCTTCCGGAATCTCATAGGAGGAAAGTAAAATTCCATCTTCATTTTCTGTAATAAGGAAAAGGTGCGGTGATGCATGACGTTTACCATTGGTCTCATAGTAACTTTCTTCAACAACAAATTTTCCATTGAAATCTTGAGGAATATTATTTATTTTGTCATTGCAGACTGTATTTACATGCTTAGCATAAGGATATATTTTTCCTGTTGCCTGCATCATATTAAACTGCTCTTTGTTATCAAAATGTCCCGTCATCATACCAATAAAATTATCAAGTTTCATCATTTTATTTTACCTCCATAAATACCGATTTGTCGAACTCTCAAGTTCTCCATTTGCAATAATTATAGCACATGAATATGAATAATTCTACCAGCTAAACAAGGTTATATGTCCCTATGTAAAGCCGCAGCCGAAACTGCGACTTCCCGACAAGTTGTCGGATTACTGGATTGAGGACAGACGGACAAGAACTTCTTTCATATCCGTCCAGATTTCTTCCAGTCGTTTTTGCAAATCCTCGATGTCGGCATGATAGATGCTGCCTGTTTCGTTCGCTCGCTTTGCGTACTGGTTCAGGTTGTTGGAGCAGATTCGCAGGAGCGAAACCAGGGCTTTCACATCCTGCAAATCCAGTCTGATGCAGTAACCATCCAGAGCCATTTTCCGCAGATAGGCTCCCATGCTGCGGATGCCAAGCTCGTCCATCTTCTCATGGATTCGCTCGACCTCCTCCTTGAATGCAAGGAAATGAACATCCTGGTCTCGCTTTGCCATTATAACACCTCCTCACGGGGTTCAGAGTATTTTGCAGGTGGGATATGCTCCGCTTTGGATTTCAGATCAGCCAACACAGAAGGACGCTCCGACTCGCTCCTTTCGTCACGTTTTTCCGCAGAGTCCTCCATATTCAGGGCTGCATCCAGTTCTGCCAGTCGCTGACTTTTTGCTGTCAGCTCTGCTTCCTGCGGAAACGGTTTTCCAACCTCCGCCTTGGCTGCTTCTTGCTGATTGTAGAGATTATTCAGCTGTTCATTGGCTCGTTCTAAGCGCTCAGGAATCGAAGGTTCCCTCAGTCACATACTGGTACACCTGAACCTCTTTGTTCCGGTTGCCCTGACGGATGATACGACCGTTTCTCTGTGTCATATCAGACGGACGCCAGCCTACATCCAGATGGTGAACTGCCACCAGTTTGTCCTGGACGTTGGTTCCTGCACCCATCTTTTGCGTACTTCCAAGCAGCACTCGTACCTGTCCGGTACGAACCTTGGCAAAAAGGCTCGGTTGCAGGTGTTTCAGGCTGAACCGACTCCATCGCAGCTACGGACTGACGAACTTCCTCCAGGTAGTCATTGGCAAGCCATTCGTCCGTGAAGTATTCCGTAACGCCTTCCGGGTCTACATAGTAGTCATCGGTCTGATTATCCCAGATTGCATACTCGCCATCCTCAGTATCAATTACTGCAAAACGGTCATAAACATCTTCCAACGGATCGGTTTTAGCTTCTTCGATAGCCTGTCGTTCCGCTTCTTCCTCCGGGCTGAGGTAGCGCCCCTTTCGCATCAGACCGTCGATTCTCTGTACCACCTGCGCCCAGGACATCTGCAATTTATCGCAGCCGCTCTTGGTGTAAGCAACACCCTTGGCATCGTGATCCTGACCGCTGTGCGTTGCGCCGGAGCAGGCATGGGAATGACCACCGGTTCCGTATTCATGCTTCAAGAAATCCATCTTTTCTTTGGCAGAATGATTCTCCTGCCAGTAGTTATAAATACGGGCTTTGCCACCGGAAAAGCCACTTCCACGGGTCAAGTCTGCATTGACTTCATCATCCGTAATGAACTGGCGGACAAGGGGCATTTGCATCATATCGGTCTGATACTCACGCAAAGGCAGATTCAGCTCATACAGCTGTTTCTGGATAAGATTCAGCTTGTGATAGTGAAAACGAAGCAGATTGGGATTTTCCGCAAGGGCTTTTCTAAATTCCGAATACTGCTGCACCAAGGTTGCGTGGAAACGAGGGTCATCCAACTTTTCAGCCAAGTCTGCGGTTTCATCAGGAAACCCACGAAACGGTTCCTGATGGAGAATTGCCAGATAGCTGCCGGCACGGGCTTCTTCACTCAAATCGTGATAAAGATGCCACAGGGATTCAGCCAGCTTGCCCATGGTTTTGGGCATAAAAAAAGAGCGCCTATCCATTCCCGATGCGGGGCAAATAGACGCTCTATGTATATAACGATATTCAATTTTATCTGCTATAACTGCATGGTACTCAAAACATCCGCCTTTTTTGATTAGCTGGATTTTTGGCACGATTTTGGGGCTGATTAGCAGGAAGGGCATTTTCATTAGCAAGAACAGCCCGTTTTCTGCTAAAAATTAGCTGGCGCTTTTGTCTTATAACAACCGTTCGATTCTGGAGGGGTTGTCAAAAATCAAATTTTGGAGTAGAATTTTATCTCATACAGTGAAAGAGCTTTTTCGTGCCTTTTCATATAAGAAAAGCCGAAAACCCTTGAAAACAAAGGCTTTCGGCGTTGTTCACTGGCGTCCATAAGAGGATTTGAACCTCCGACCCCACGCTTAGGAGGCGTGTGCTCTATCCAGCTGAGCTATATGGACGTGTCTGATATATGATTATAGCCCGACCAAAGTCGAACTGCAATCCCTTATTTAGTTTTTTTGAGGTGACCGTTGTAACGCAACCTTAGGAGAGCCCCGTTATATCCATTTAACTAAGGAGACAAATGCCGTATTTCCGGGCTTTTTTGCCCTTCTGGCTCCGGCTGCCATCATCTATAATTCTATCACTTCTGTGATGAATTATCCAGTTCTTATCTCTTCTGATTTTATCAGATTTCGCTTCCTCAGTGACCCTCAAACGCTACCCTTTTTCTTCAAAAGGGTTCCGTCATGGTTCTACCTTAGGAGGCGAACGCTCTATCCTACTGAGCTACAGAGACTTATGTGATTTTTCCTTGAATTTACGCGGTTTTTCGCGATCCGGTCAAGGTGCCGGTCTATTTTCAGAGGCAATTTTCCATTAGAAAAACGGTCTTTTTGCTAATGATTTTTTACCTTTGAAGGCTTATTTCTGAAAAAATGTTCCTATCGCCAATGTTAGATAGATGCGAATTTTCAATCTCGATTCGAACTCTGAATCAGATTTGAAAAGTTCATTTGGCGCGTGACATCATCCTTCTTAGGAGGCGCCCGTTATATCCATTTAACTATGAGAACATCGTACGCAAAACGTACCTTTATAGAATAACAAAAATCCGTCAAAATAGCAAGAGCGAATCTGACTGGTCCAAAATACCGGCCTGAAGCAGTTCCAACTACGCCTCTGTAAATTTCGCGGTTCCCTGCATCCAGATCTGGCCCTTGAACCGGCGTCCTACCTTCGGCTCGCCCATCAGATCCTTCTGGGCAATGCCTACATGAAAGACCATATCGCTGCAGCTGATGGTCAGGTCATAGACCATCTCCCCGCTCACACGATTCTCCTTTGTCTCAATATTCGTAATCTCGCCAATAATAGAATACTGGTCGCACTCAATGCCGCAGGGCATGAAGCTGGAATCCACGATAGAGTAGAGATCCTCCTTCATGGCACGTCTGGACACCTGAGAGTACAGGTCAATATCTTCAATGGTCAGGGTCTCCATGGCGTCCTCATCGCCCTTCTTGGCTGCCTCTAACAGGTTGTTACGGTCTCTGGCTGCCACCCTGGCCATCTCGATCTGCTTTCTGGTCTTATGAAGCGGAAGTAAAACCTTGCCCTCAATTGCCAGCCCGGTCAGATTCACCGACTCCGCAGTCCGCGGCATACGCATTGCCTTGCGCTCCCGATACTCAAAACAGTTTTCCAGATAGAAAATCAGGGAAATTCCAACCCGGTACTCATCCAGAAGTCCCGCATAGGTCTCCTTCTCCGTGTGCCGCTGAATGGAACAGTCCGTCGTGGAGGAAACATCAGGGGAATTCAGATACGGATAATAATATTCACACTGGAATGCGCCTTCCTCATCCATCTCGCCCATCATAACAATGCCCATACCAGGCGCCACTTCGGCCCGCAGCTCACAGAGATTAGTTTCCTCGTCAAGCTGAATCCTGCGCCATTTGGCAGATGGAATCAGCGATGCCAGCAGTTTTTCGATATCGCGTTTTCTTTTATATGTGCTAAAGCCAATGCTTCTCAGAAATTTATGCATATGCTCACTGTTTCTCACTTTCTTCGTTTCCTGAAATTATCGACAGCAAATTGCGTCTCCCCGATACATCACACTTACTCGTGACTTCGTCACTCGATTGCCTCGTCGTTCGCCATAACCGTGCAAGCACGCTTCCGACTCTCTTGCACTCGTTACATTATACATGATACGTTTCTTCATTTCAATCCGAAAGTTGACAGGGAACATTTCCGGTAATATCATAAAACCAGCAGCTGAAATTCACAGCATAAAACAGCAAAGGAGACCACACAATTATGAATCAGCATATCCGCACCATCGGCATTCTCGGCGCAGGCGCCGTCGGTTCCTACCTGGTTATGGCACTTTCCGGAAAATTCAAAGAAAACCTCTGGATCATCGCAAACGGCGAACGAAAAGAACGTCTGGAGAAAAACGGCCTGAATATCAATGATGAATCCTATTCCCTTCATGTGAAAACACCATCCGAAGCCCATGGCGTGGACATCCTGTTTGTCTGTCTGAAATACACCCAGCTTCGCGATGCCCTGCCGGATATCGAAGCGATTGTCGATGAACACACCATGGTCGTCAGCCTGTTAAACGGCGTTGACAGCGAAGAGATCATCAGCCAGCGCATCGGCATGGAACACATGATCCATTCCCTCATCCGCATTGCCTCCCAGCGGATCGGAAACTCCATCCATTTTCCAATTCCAAAGGGCTACAATGGAATCTATATCGGCATCCCGGGCAAGCAGGCTGATCAGGACCCACGGATTGCCGCTATTGCAGAGATTTTTGCTGACACTCCGGTTACCCTTCATTTAAGTGATGACATCCTGCTTGATATCTGGGATAAGTTCGGCTTAAATGTTTCCCGCAACCTGCCCCAGGCCATTCTTGGCGTTGGCATTGGCGCTTACGATGACAGCACCTATGTAGATGCCATTATGCGCCAGATGCGTCATGAGGTTGTGCTGGTGGCCAACGCAAAAGGCATCCCGTTAAAGGAAGAATTCAAGGCCGGAAAATGGCTTCCATCCCAGCGCTATTCCACCCTGCAGGATCTGGATGCGCACCGCCATACGGAAATTGATATGTTCTCCGGTGCCCTGGTACGCATGGGAAAAGAGCTCGGCATCGAGTGTCCATATAACGAGATGACCTACAATCTCATCAAGGCATTAGAAGAAAAGAATGACGGGAAATTTGATTATGAATAGGATCAGAAACGCTGGCTGTTTCCAAATTCCGTAAGCGGTCCCTTTCCTTAACTCATCAATTGTTTTTTCCTCATTATTGTCATTTGGGGTCAAAAAAGGGCCTTCACCAGAATAATTCATTCTGATGAAAGCCCTTTTTATCATTTGTATTTTCTGAGTTCAGATTATGCCTTATACAATACCCTGTGCTAACATAGCATCTACGACTTTCTCAAAGCCTGCGATGTTTGCGCCGGCAACATAGTTGCCCTCTACGCCGTAACGTTTTGCAGCGTCATCAGCTTTTGCGAAGATGTTAACCATGATGTCATGCAGCTTTGCGTCTACTTCCTCGAAGGTCCAGGACAGTCTTAAGCTGTTCTGGCTCTGCTCCAGGCCGGAAGTTGCAACGCCGCCTGCGTTTGCAGCCTTACCAGGCATGAAGAGAATCTTCTTCTCTACGAACAGGTCAGTAGCTTCTCTGGTGGACGGCATGTTAGCACCCTCTGCTACTGCGAAGCAGCCATTTGCGATCAGTGCCTTTGCATCATCCAGATTCAGCTCGTTCTGGGTTGCGCACGGAAGAGCGATGTCACACGGAATGGTCCAGATGCCTTTGCCCTCAGTGTATTTTGCGGTCGGAACTGCATCAACATACTCTTTGATTCTGCCGCGGCGGCCTTCCTTGATCTCTTTTACAACATCCAGCTTGATGCCGTCCGGATCATATACATAGCCGTTGGAGTCGCTCATGGCAACAACCTTTGCACCGTACTGCTGAGCTTTCTCGGTTGCGTAGATTGCTACGTTACCGGAACCGGATACCAGAACGGTCTTGCCCGCCAGCTCTTTGCCGTTGTGGCTTAACATCTCGTTTAAGATGTAGATCAGGCCATAACCGGTTGCCTGGGTTCTTGCCAGGGAGCCGCCGAAGGTCAGGCCTTTACCGGTCAGAACGCCCTCATACAGGCCGGTAATTCTCTTATACTGGCCAAACAGGTAACCAACCTCTCTTGCGCCTACGCCGATATCACCAGCAGGAACGTCGGTATCTTTACCGATATGACGGTACAGCTCGGTCATAAAGCTCTGGCAGAATGCCATAACCTCACGGTCAGATTTGCCCTTCGGGTCGAAGTTGGAACCACCTTTACCACCACCCATAGGAAGGCCGGTCAGGGAGTTTTTCAGAGTCTGCTCAAATCCCAGGAACTTTAAGATGCTCTGGTTTACGGACGGATGGAGACGAAGTCCTCCTTTGTACGGTCCGATTGCGCTGTTGAACTGTACACGGTAACCCTTGTTTACCTGTACGTTGCCCTTATCATCTACCCACGGAACCTTGAAAGATACGATTCTCTCCGGCTCTACAAAACGCTCCAGGATACCAGCTTTGCGGTATTTCTCTTCGTTTGCGTCAATAACCAGCTTTAAGGAATCCAGAACCTCTTTTACTGCCTGATGGAACTCCGGCTCACCCGGGTTCTGTGCTACTACTCTCTCATAGACCTCATCTACATAAGACATAACTTTTCTCCTCCTTGAGTTATCATCTTTCTGAAAAATGACAATAGGGCACCGCCAATATCGGCGGAGCCCCATTGCTCTTTACGTATCGTAGAGATTATAACAATTTAAATTACTAAAGTCAATCCCTTCATTTCGAAACTTTTATTGTTAAAAATCATAGCAGATATGCCTTGGATTTATATTTTCATTAAGCTGTCATAACAAAATTAAGACTGTGCGGCGATTTTCTCGGCTAATTCCTGTAAGTACATCCACCGGTCCATCTTCTCCTCCAGAAGTGCTTCCTTCTCTGCCTTCTCAGTCATAAGCTGGTTCAGCTTGCCATAATTGGTAGCGGACTCTGCAATCTGACCGTCCAGTGCCTCCAGATCTGCTTCCAGCTTCGCGATCTCGTCTTCAATGGTGTCCCACTCCCGCTGCTCTTTAAAGGAAAATTTCAACTTCTTCTGGTGGGCTCTGCCGTCCTGGGAAGATTTCTTTGTGGCAGTTCCGTCTGCACCATCGGCTCCCGTATCGCCTGCCGCGCTTCCTGCACCGCTGTTTCCAGATCCGCTCCGGCTTCCACCCGCGCGTCCTGCACCATTTCCGCCCAGCAGCTCCGGATGCTTCATCTGGTACGCCGCCTGATAATCCGTAAAGCCGCCTTCATACTGCACCACATTTCCATCGCCCTCAAAGGCAAAGATCCGGCGCACCATGCGGTCGAGGAAATACCGGTCATGGGATACGGTGATGACAATGCCCTGGAAGCTGTCCAGATAATCCTCCAGGATTGTCAGAGTACGGATATCCAGATCGTTGGTCGGCTCGTCTAAAAGCAGCACATTCGGCGCGTCCATCAGAATCCGCAGCAAATACAGGCGCCGCTTCTCCCCGCCGGAAAGGCGGCTGATGGTAGTGTACTGCACACTGCCCGGGAACAGAAAGCGCTCCAGCATCTGAGAAGCGCTGATACTTCCATCCTTCGTCTGCACATATTCAGCCACGTTGCGGATGTAGTCGATGACCTTCAAATTCTCATCCATGGCCTCATTCTCCTGGGAGAAATAGCCGATCTTAACCGTCTGTCCGATCTCAATGGTTCCGGAATCCGGCTGTACCCATCCGGCGATCATCTTCATAAGGGTGGATTTTCCGCTTCCGTTCGGGCCGATGATGCCAACCCGGTCATTCTTTAAAAAGATATAGGTGAAGTCCTTTAACAGTACCTTATTGCCATAGGCCTTGCACAAATCCTTTACTTCCACCGTGGTACGGCCCAGACGGCTGGAGATGGACTCCATCTCCACCTCTTTGTCAAACTCCGGCGCGTCCATATCCCGCAGTGCCTCATAGCGCTGAATGTGAGCTTTCTGCTTGGTAGAACGGGCTCTGGCGCCGCGCTGCATCCAGGCAAGCTCGGTCCGCAGGATGGTCTGGCGCTTGCGCTCGGAAGCCACCGCCATGTCCATGCGCTCCGCCTTTAACTTGACAAAGCCCTCATAATTGGTCTGGTAGCTGTAGAGCTTTCCCTTGTCCAGCTCCACAATACGGTTGGTCACGCTGTCCAGGAAATACCGGTCATGGGTGATCATCAGCAATGCGCCCCGGAATTTCTTTAAGTACTCCTCCAGCCAGTCTGCCATCTCACTGTCTAAGTGGTTGGTCGGCTCGTCCAGAACCAGAAGGTCTGCCGTGGAAAGCAGCACACTGGTCAGCGCCACACGCTTTCTCTGTCCGCCAGACAAATGCTCCACCTTCTCATCAAAGTCATAAATGCCAAGCCGTGTCAGAATGTTCTTCGCGCTGGCCTCAATCTCTTCTCTGGAAGAAAAGTGCGGCTCGTCCCGGTTATCCCGCACAATGGCATCCAGCACCGTATCCCCGGCAGTAAACGCCGGAATCTGCGGCAGATAGCGGATGTAAAGATTTCTGCGGCGCACCACGGAACCGTTGTCCGGCTCCTCCAGCCCGGCCACAATTTTCAGCAGCGTGGACTTTCCGGTACCGTTGATGCCGATGAGGCCTACCTTCTCGCCCTCATTGATGCTGAAGGCCGTATCGTCAAACAGCAGGCGCTCCGTATAAGATTTTGTCAGATGTTCGATTGTAATTAAACTCATAAGTCCTCCATGAAAGGAAAAGGGGGCAGTCCCTTCGATCCCCTCCGGGTCGCTTAAAGGACTGCCCTCTGTTATCATTTTAATCCTCGTCTTTCTCCTCAACTGAGAATACAAAACGTTTTCTTGCCATCTCATCGCTCTCAAGGTACTCGTCGTAGGTGGTGATCTTATCGATCAGCTTACCGTTTACGATCTCCATGATGCGGTTTGCGGTGGTCTGCACGATCTGGTGGTCACGGGAAGAGAAGATCAGCACACCCGGGAACTTGATCAGGCCGTTGTTCAGTGCGGTGATGGATTCCATATCCAGATGGTCAGTCGGCTCGTCTAACATCAGCACGTTTGCGCCGGAGATCATCAGCTTGGAAAGCATGCAGCGAACCTTCTCACCACCGGAAAGAACGCGGACCTTCTTCACGCCGTCCTCACCTGCGAACAGCATACGGCCAAGGAAACCACGTACATAGGTTACATCCTTCTCCGGAGAGTACTGGGTCAGCCAGTCTACGATGGTATCATCGCTGTCGAACTCTGCGGTGTTGTCCTTCGGGAAGTAGGACTGGGTTGTGGTCAGGCCCCACTTGTAGGAACCCTCATCCGGCTCCATCTGACCGGAAAGGATCTGGAACAGAACGGTCTTCGCGCGCTCGTTCGGTCCTACCAGGGCAACCTTGTTGTCACGGGTCAGAGTGAAGCTGATGCCGTCCAGGATTTTCTCGCCGTCGATGGTCTTGGATAAGTTCTCAACGGTCAGAACCTCGTTTCCGATCTCACGGAACGGGCGGAAGTCGATGTACGGATACTTACGGCTGGACGGACGGATGTCGTCTAACTCGATCTTCTCCAGAGCACGCTTTCTGGAAGTAGCCTGCTTGGACTTGGAAGCGTTTGCGGAGAATCGCTGAATGAACTCCTGCAGCTCTTTGATCTTCTCCTCTTTCTTGCGGTTTGCTTCCTTCATCTGTTTTACCATTAACTGGCTGGACTCATACCAGAAGTCATAGTTACCAGCGTACAGCTGGATCTTGCCGTAGTCGATATCTGCGATGTTGGTGCAGACCTTATTCAGGAAGTAACGGTCATGAGATACCACGATAACGGTATTCTCAAAGTTAATTAAGAACTCCTCCAGCCATGCGATCGCGTCCAGATCCAGATGGTTGGTTGGCTCGTCGAGAAGCAGGATGTCCGGGTTGCCGAACAGCGCCTGTGCCAGCAGGACTTTGACCTTTAACGCACCGGTCAGGTCCTTCATGAGGCTGTAATGATACTCGGTATCAACACCCAGGCCGTTTAACAGGTTGGCTGCGTCGGACTCAGCCTCCCAGCCGTTCATCTCTGCGAACTCGCCCTCTAACTCTGCTGCCTTGATTCCGTCCTCGTCGGAGAAATCCGGCTTCATGTAGATGGCATCCTTCTCTTTCATAACATCATACAGACGCTTGTTGCCCATGATCACGGTATCCAGTACAGTGTACTCGTCGTATTTAAAGTGATCCTGCTGCAGGAAAGAAAGACGCTGGCCCTGGGTGATGACAACATCACCGTTGGTCGGCTCCAACTGTCCGGATAAGATTTTTAAGAAGGTAGACTTTCCGGCACCATTCGCGCCGATAAGTCCGTAACAGTTTCCCTCGGTAAATTTGATATTTACATCTTCAAATAATGCTTTTTTCCCCACACGCAGGGTAACACCATTTGCACTAATCATTCTTTCTAACACCTTTCATAAAAAAGAGGGGCATTGTCATGTCCCTCGTCTTTTGCATCATTTATATTTTACAGGAATTTCCGTATTTTGCAAGCGCTATTTCAACGGTTTTTGCGGGAATTTCGCGGTTTTTCCACCGTTTTTCCAGCTTTGTAACTGCTTTTCCACAAAATTGCCCGTTTCAGTCCATTTTTTGCTGGAATCTGCCACTTGTTTCCCGGCTTACGCCCGCTTCCATTCGATGACTGCCGCCAACAGTGCTTTCAGGCAAAACTCCTCCCTTTTCACCAGTTCATCCTCCAACAGGCCCCGGTTTTCATCCGAGTGCTCCACCTCTCTGGAAAAGCAGTGCACCAGATCCACAATCTGCTCTTCCTGCAATGCTGCCGCTACTGCTTTGCCTCTGATTCCGCTCGGAACTACGGACACAGCCTTTCCGCGATTTTCCGGCCTGCCCGGCAGATTCTCTTTAAGCCACTCTGCCATCAGCAGCTCTTCCACCAGGATTGCTGCCGCCACAGCCAGCTTCATCTTGCCGTATGGGTTATCATTGTAAACGGCCCCGCAGAAATAACCGAACACAAAGTACACCATGATTTGCTCCCGCAGAAGCTCCATGCGTGTGCCGTTTGCCGTAAGGAAAGCACGGCGGTTCGCCTCGTACGCCTCTTTTCCGGCTCCGTAGAGAATTTCATCCATGCCATCCCGGCGCTCCGGCCATGCAGGATCAAGGGGCTCCATCTTCTCAAACACAGTGTAAAGCTCGCTGGCTGTCTCAAAGCGGCTGTAGGACTCCAATCCTGCAGAAGCCAGGCGGTGGCAGAACCGCGCAGTACAATTATGATACCGCTTCAGCAGCCCGTCCACCTCATACAGCTTCTCATCCCTTACCCTGCGCTGCAGATCATGGGCCAGCGACAGGCACATTGCCATGCGAAGCTCACTGGACAGTCCCCGGTTTTCCAGAATCTCAAAAATCACATCCCGTGTTTCCTGCAGCTTGGTGTAGAGGAAGAAATCAAAATCCTCATCCTCGCAGCTCTCCTCTTTCTCATTCTCACTGGAGAGGAAGCGCACCGGCTCCTTTGTACCCAGAATGATCCGTGCCGCCTCAATGCAGGACAGACACAGCGACACCTCCCGCACACCGTCAAACACCTCAATATGGCGCGGATACGTCTTACAGGTCCAGCACAGACTGTCCGGTCCCATGCCAGTGTAGAGGTCGCAGAGATTGTCATCATTTAAAAACGCGCACCGGTGTTCCCGCTGCTTAAAGCACTTCTGTTTCCAGTCCACCGATTCCTTTAAACGCGCCTTCATCCCGCCTTTTGCATGACGGTACTTTTCCAGCGACTTCGGATCAATCGTTATCGCCCATCCCGCGCAGCAGGTATCCTCACACGCCGAAGCAATGCACTGAAATTTTTTATAATAATGCGGATATGTATACAGCATACTCATCACTCCTAAATAAACACATATTCTCAGATAGAATTCATTATACCAACTCACCCCAATAAATACAACAGGCCCGGAACTCCGCTGCTGCGGCTTTCCGGGCCCGATTTTCACTATCACAATATTTATTTCAACATATCTCCGTAGCGTCCCAGGAAATTCTTCGTCCTCTCATTCTCGGACGCGAATACCTGTGCCGGAGTTCCTTCCTCAACAATCACTCCATCTGCCACGAAAATCACGCGGTCAGAGATATCTCTCGCGAAGGCCATCTCATGGGTTACAATGACCATGGCGATGTGCAGGTCTGCCAGAGACTTGATGACCTTAAGCACCTCTCCGGTCAGCTCCGGATCCAGTGCGGAGGTCGGCTCATCAAAGAACAGGATCTTCGGATTCAATGCCAGGGCACGGGCAATGGCCACTCGCTGGCACTGACCGCCGGACAGCTGGCATGGGTAAGCATCAGCCTTGTCTACCAGTCCCATCTTCTCTAAAAGCTCCATTGCGGTCTTTCGTGCTTCTTCCTTATCCCGCTTCTGCACTGCCACCGGCGCGTCCATCACATTGCGAAGCACCGAATAATGCGGGAACAGGTTGAAGTTCTGGAATACCAGTCCGTAATTTTGCTGGATCTTCTTCAACTCCGGTTTGGATGCGTAAACCGCATTGCCGTTCTCGTCGTTCCATGCTGCTTTCTCACCCAGATAAATGAGTTCGCCGCTGTCCATGGTTTCTAACATGGTGGCGCAGCGCAGCAGCGTGGATTTACCAGAGCCGGACGGACCAATGATGGTAACAATCTCGCCCTCTCCTACATGCAGAGAAATATCCTGAATGACCCCAAGGTCTCCAAATGATTTTTTCACATGATTCATTTCCAGTAAGTTCATGATATTCCTCCGGTTTTATTCATAATAGGAAAGTTTCTTCTCGATCCATTCCATGACCACGGCCACCACAAGGTTGAAGATGTAATAAAATACACCGGCTGCCACGAACGGGATCATGCTGGTCTGGGACGATGCCAGAGCCTTTGCGATGGCAAACATCTCCAGAACACTGATGGTAAATGCCAGGGATGTATCCTTGACCAGGGTAATGACCTCGTTGGTCACAGATGGAAGGATCCGCTTGATCACCTGTGGCAGGATAATGCGGAAAAAGGTCTGGCTGCGGCTGTAGCCCAGAAGCTTTGCCGCCTCGTACTGTCCGTTTGGCATGGACTGGATGCCGCTGCGGTAGATCTCTGCGAAATATGCCGCATAGTTGATCACGAATCCGATCATGGCCGCGATCAGGCGGTAATCGTTGCTCTTAATCTTAATGCCAAACAGATAATAAGGTCCGAAATATACCACCATCAGCTGCAGCATCAGCGGGGTGCCGCGCATGATGGAAATGTAGGTTTTCACGATTCCCTGCAGGACCTTATTCTTCGACATTCTTCCAAACGCGATCAGAAGACCAAGGGGCAGGGAAAAGACCAGTGTCACCACAAAAATTTCTGTGCTGACCAGCATTCCTCCCGCTAATTGTGATACCATTGTATTAACCTGCATAACTTCTGCTCCTTCGTCTTCTGATTCATATTAAATGTTATTTTCCGATGGTGGTCACATCACGGCCAAACCATTTCTCGGAGATTTCTGCCATGGTGCCATCTGCTGCCATATCGTCCAGTGCTCCCTGAACCTTATCTCTTAACTCCTCGTTGCCCTTCTTAAAGCCAATGCCGTACTCCTCAGAAGAAAGGGTCTCATCGAGAATCACATACTTGTCAGACTCGCCTCTCTGCTCGATCTGATAACCAGCTACGATCACATCCATAGCGATGGCATCTACAGCGCCCATCTCCAGATCCATGAATGCGGTATTGTAATCTGGGGTAGTCTGCAGGGTTCCGAAGGTTGCGCTTAAGTCTGCGTTATCTTTTAAAGCTGCCTCAGCGGAAGAATCGGTCTGAACCTCAACCACCTTGCCTGCCAGATCTGCCAGGGAGCTGATGCCGGAATCTGCTGCTACAACGAATACCTGGCTGTTATCCATGTAAGGAGTGCTCCAGGTGTAATCATCCTCACGGCCATTCATGGTGAAGCCGTTCCAGATGCAATCGATGGTTCCGGAGCTTAACTCCATATCCTTTGCGTCCCATGCAATCGGCTGCGGAACAAACTCAAGGCCAAGTCTGTCGGCAACTTCCTTTGCCAGTTCCAGATCAAATCCGGTATACTCACCATTATCACCCACAAAACCCATAGGCGGGAAATCCTGGTCAAAACCTACGGTGAAGGTGCCGCCCAGCTCGCCAGCCTCATCTGCCGCCTCTGCAGTAGTCTCTTCTGCAGAAGTTTCCTCAGCCTTTGATGCCTCGGTCGCTGCTGCGGTGGTCTCTGCCGGTTTGCTGCCTCCGCATGCGGTCATAGATACGACCATCATACCTGCCATTGCTGCGCTTAACATTCTCTTTTTCATAATAGTTTTCCTCCTCGTTTTGTGGGGTTTTTTTGTTTCAGTTCACTCCTTTTCTGAAACAAAATGCTGTACACGTACCGCGAACACGTTATCATGGTAGCATACTAAAGTGTTTCTGTCTACTCTTTTTTCGCAAAACGGGAACTCTTATTACAAAAAACCTGCTTTTGCTTATATTTTCCCACCGGGCTCAGGCATTCGCCGGACTCACTAATATTCCATTTTGCTCCGCCCACTGCACCAGTTCTTTGTTTTTCCTGTTCCCGCTTCCAAATTTCTGTACACAGCAGATCGCCTTCCCGCATCTCTTCACAGCCCGAAGAGCCTCTTCATACGTCTCTTCCCGTATTGTTTCATATGGCTGCTCTGAAACAACCTGCACCGCCAGTGCCTTTGCCACCGGATAATCCAGATCATTCTCATGCAGTACGCCTGCTGCAAAAGGAATGCCCTGGCGCTGCAGCTTCCGGTAAACCGGGATTCCGCTGCCGTTTCCGCCAATCACAAAGACCTCTGGCTCTCCGGATACCGGCGGCAGTTCCACCGATCCGTATTCTGCCTGATAGCTTTCCGCCGGAATGCCAAACAGCATCTCCATATTTTCCGCCGTAAAGATTTCCTCCGGCGTCCCGCATTTCCAGATTTTATTTTCCCCCACGCACACAATGTAATCCGACACCTTCTGGGCCAGATCCAGTTCATGCATGGACATTAACACCGCCACTCGCTTCTCCCGCACCAGCGTCTTTAAGATGGACAGCAGTTCCATCTTGTGACGGATGTCCAGAAACGAGGTCGGCTCATCCAACAGAATGATCTGCGGCTGCTGGCAGATGGCCCGGGCCAGCAGGATCCGCTGTCTCTGTCCATCGCTGATCCGGGCAAAATCCCGGTCCGCCAGATCCTGCGCATGCACCATGGCAAACGCGTCCCGCACGATCTCCCGGTCCCGTTCTGACAATATTCCGAAACGGCCGGTATGAGGATAACGCCCCATCGCCGCCACATCAAAACAGGTCATAAGCTCCGGCTGCGTCCGCTCCGTCATCATCACAGCCATCCGGCGGGCAATCTCCGTTTCCGGCCACTGCCCCATCAGCCGGCCGTCCAGGCTGACCACGCCGCCCACCGTCTTTAACTGTCCGGCAATGCTTTTTAAAATTGTGGATTTTCCCGCTCCATTCGGACCGATCAGTGTCACGATCTCTCCGCGTGAAGCATGAATGTTGATCTCGCGGATCCAGGCCGTTCCGTCGTAGCCCGCCGCAAGATCTTCTGTCCTCAGATAGCTTTGTTCCTTCACTTCTGCGCCCCCTTTCTGCGGATCATCATCCAGATCACCACCGGCGCTCCAAATACCGCCGTCACAGAACTGATGGAAAGCTCCGTAGGCGCAAACATGGTGCGGGCAATCAGGTCACTGAACAGGCAGAACACCGCGCCGCCCAGAAAGCTGCCCGGAATCATGACGATGGGCTTTGCGGTTCCAAACATCCGCTTTATCAGCTGCGGCACCGCGATGCCAACAAAGGATACCGGTCCGGCAAAGGCCGTCACACAGGCTGATAAAATGCTGGAAAGCAGGATCAGTTCTGCCCGGAACCGTTTTACATTGACCCCCAGACTTCTGGCATATGCCTCTCCCAGCTGGTAAGCCCCGATGGGCTTTGCCATACAGAACGAAAGGAGAAAGGCTGGCAGAACCACCGCTGCCATCACCTGCACCTGATCCCAGGTCGTACCGGAAAAGCTGCCCATGGACCAGTTGTGGAGGTTCACGATATTGGAGTCATCTGCAAAGGTCACCACGAAATCCGTAACTGCAGAACAGATATAACTGATCATGACACCGCATACCACCAGCACGGACATCTGCCGCACCCGCCTTGCAATTACCAGCACAAATCCCATGGAAATCATAGATCCGGCAAAGGCCGCCAGGATCATGGCTGCGGAACCCATAAAAAGCCCCTTCCCCAGAAACAGGATCATGACCAGAGCCACCACAAGCTTGGCGCCGGAAGAAATTCCCAGCACGAATGGTCCGGCAATAGGGTTTGCAAAAAAGGTCTGAAGCAGAAAACCGGATACGGAAAGTGCCCCGCCAAGCAGCGCCGCCGCAAGAAGGCGCGGAAGCCGGATATCCCACAAAATATGAAATGCCGTACTCTCCCGGTCTGCCCCGGTCAGAATTGCCTGTATATCCCGAAGGGAAAGAGAAACACTTCCCACACGGAAGCTGACTGCTGCCAGAATAGCCAGCAGAAGCAGCAGCAGCAAAAATGCCAGCTGGCAGCGCACCGTTCGATTTTTCATGTTCTCTCTCCTTTCATTCTCCCTGTGTTTTTCGCCTTCTCTGTCCTGCAGTTTTCCATAAGTCTCCCACAACATTCCACTGCTTCACAGCCAGTCATGCTGCAGATCTGCAATTACCGCAGCCGGTGCAGATAATGAAGCTCTGCTTCATCCGGCGCATCCTCCGAAAGCACCGCATGAATGTCCAGGATCATGTTTCCAAGTCCCATGGTCTCCTGGAACATATTTTTTCCGGTACACCAGACATTTCCATTCTTTACTGCCTTAAAATCAGCCAGCAGCGGACTCTTCTGCAAAAGCTCATCCAGCGTTTGCAGTTCCCCGTCTATGGTGCTGTTGTAGATCAGGCAGTCCGCGTCTTTTGCCTCCGCGTAAAAGGTTTCCATCTGCATGTTCATAGTGGAAAGGGCATTCTCGTCTGCGTCCGCCGTCTGAGGCACATAGCTTCCTCCTGCCAGTTCGATCATCTTTGCTACATAGTCTCCTGGCTTTCGCACATTCACCGCGCCGTTGGAGGTGATGTAGAAGAAAGCCGCGCTCTTTCCGGTAGACTGATCTGCCAGAACTGTATCCAGCTGCTGCATCTGCTCTTGAAAAAGCTGCTCTGCCTTTTCTTCCTCATCAAACAGCACACCGTACAGGCGGATCCACTCCATTCTTCCAAGGGGATGCGCCTCATAACTGGAACGCTCCACAAACACCGGGATCTTCAACTGCTCCAGCTGCGCCTTCACATCCGGCACATGATAGATCATGGTCGATTCCAGTGCCAGATCACAGCCCGAAGAAACAATCTGCTCATAATCCGGCGCGCTGTATTTGCCCGCGTAGGTGAGGGTTCCTTCTTCCATGGCCTCCTTTGCGGCTTCCACATACCAGCCGGACTCCTTCGTTCCTGACAGCGTAATGCGGTCTGTGCGTCCCAGTGCCGCGATCAGATCCATAGCCGACGTCGCTGCCAGATACACATGATCCAACGGCTTCTGCAAAACGGTAATGGACGCCGGAAGTCCCTCCGGCACGGCAGCCTCCTCTGGCACCACCAGATAAGTACTATCATCCTGCACCTGGATCAGGTCATAGCCGCCGTCATAATAATCTACAGAAAACTGCTTCGCGTAGGAAAGCTCCATGCTGCGCTCCGGCTTCATGTCGCTCCAGACCGGTGCAGACACGGCACGGCCAGACTGTCCTGAACCATCCTGCTGCAATTCACCGACAGAACCGTTCCCGGATTTGCCCGCATCCTGATCCGTATTTCCGGCTTCTGCAGCCGCCTTTCGAGCATCCGCCGCATTCTGCTCCGATTCCGTCCCCGATCCCGACACCCTGCCAGTACCGCAGGCCGAAACTCCCGCCGCCAGAAACACCACCAGCGCACCAGCCAGCACGCTGCGGCGCAGCCACATATTTCCACGTTTTCTCATATTCATCCTCACTCTGTAACGCGATTCACACGCCGTGTCATCTGCTTTCTCATTCTGCCTTAACACTTGCAGAATCAAACAGCAGCGTATATTCAATCTCATGTGGCGTACTCATAGCTGTGGTATCTGCCGCTACCGACATCTTCCGGTCGAACACCGTCACCGGAATTTCAAACACCGAAGTTTCTCCACCCTGATTCACCGGGAGAAATTTCTCCTCTCCAACCTTCATGTAATCATAATTTGGGCTGCTCCACACAACCTCCGCAACCGCCTTCTGATCCTTTACGGTAAGCTTCGCCGGAGATTCCACGCTCACTTTACCGGAGCCTCCCTCCATGGACACCGCCACGGTATAAGTGCCATCTGCCAGTCCCAGACTCTCTGCGGTCACCTGAGCCGCATCCTTCAGTGCATCCGCCGGAAGGGAATCCGCGCGGAACACCAGGACACGGTCATACCATTTTTCTTTCTTCTTGCTGAAGGCAGCGCAGTCCAGTTCCTTGTCCAGTGCCTCCACCGGAACCGTAAAATGATGGCTTCCATCCCCGTCTTCCTCAAAGGGGATCATCTGAGCCTCTGAAGCCTTCGCGGCTTCTTCCCCGGTTCCCATAAAAAGCTTTAAGTAACCGGTACCACCCATCTTCATATCAGCTGTCATCTCACCGTCTTTTACGGTCAACTCACATGACTCAATCTTAAACATACTGGAACTGGAGTCCACCTGAATCTGGTACACGCCATCTTTTAACTCTGATCCGGCTACCGGCGTCATGCCTTCTGTCCCGACGCTCTGCTGCGCCGCAGTCTCATCTGCCGCAGCTACATCGGCATCAGCACTCTCCTGCGAACTGTCCTTCGCATCCTCACCATCCTTCTGCGCGTCCTGATTCTCTGCTCCATCCGCGTTTCCAGTCTCCTCCGATACCACAACCGGCTTTCCGCCCTGTGCGGGCAGTGTCTCTGCCTGATTTTTTCCGCCGCAGCCTGCTGCCAGAATACTGCTTACGCATACTGCTGCCACAATTCCATATATTTTCTTTCTCATATTTTTCATCCCTATCAAAACGGGCGGCCGGAATTCCATCCGCCGCCCATTCTTTCTATCTTTTTTAATAATTCTGATTACTTCAGGCTGTCGATGGCTGCCTGCGCATGCTCAACAAACAGCTGCTGGATCGGCTCTAACTCGCCTAAGCCGCGTACCAGACAGGTTACATCGTAACCAGCCTTCTCAAACTCAGTCTTCCAGGAGCCATCCTCATCGCCTGCCATATCGTTGTTTGCATGGTCACCAGCAACGATCATGAGCGGCTCAAGAACAACCTTCTTGTACTCGCCCTCTTTAACTTTAGCGATAACATCTTCCAGGCTTGGCTCCGCCTCTACGGTACCTACATAGTAATGCTCATAGCCCTCAGAAGCAAGCATATCCTGCATCTTTGCGTAAACAGCGTTGGAATCTGCCTCGGTGCCATGGCCCATGAAGCAGATTGCGGTCTCTCCGTCATCGTACTCAGCGGTAGCCTCCGTAATTGCCTTAATCACTGTCTTGAAATCATCATCACTGGTTAAAAGCGGCTGGCCGATGGCTACTTTATCAAATGCGTCAGAATACTGTGCCACTTCGTCTGCAAGATCGTTGTACTCCAGGCCGTTCATCAGATGGGTCGGCTGGATAACCAGGGTCTTTACTTTATTGTCAACGGCACGCTTTAATGCCTCATCTACGTTATCAATCGTTACATCATCTCTGGATTTCACATGATCAATGATGATCTGACTGGTAAAGCCACGTCTTACAGAATAATCCGGAAATGCCTTTTCCATTGCGTTCTCGATCGCTCCGATGGTAAGACGGCGGCTGTCGTTGTAGCTGGTTCCGAAGCTCACTACCAAAAGCTCCTGTTCTCCGATCTCATCCTGATTTCTTGTGTTGTCCATAGATGCATCTCCAGTATCGTAATTTTCTTCGTCTTCCTCCTCAGCCGGAGTTTCTTTGGTCTCAGCCTCGGTAGTTTCCTCTGCCGCCTCAGTCGTAGTTTCCTCCGCTGTGGTTTCCGCTTCTTTCTCTGCCTTTCCCGCACAGCCTGCCATCATCGCAGCAGAAAGCGCAGTCACTGCAAATAATGCTGTCAGTGTTCTCTTCTTCATGATACGTCCTCCTCTAAAATGGTATGGTGTAAAACCATCCGTACTGACACTATCGATTTTGGAATACCCGGAACATACCACGAACAATGGCCCTGAACAACCCTGAGAAAATTCTGAAAAGATCATACGGCACGACCAAGTCCTCGTGGTCTGGAATGCTCCTGTACCAACAACCGGCAGGTTTCCTGGCTCGCAGCTCAACACACATAAGATTGCCTTCCCGGTCTCCAAAAACCAGTGGCTGCCATGCCCCTCCGGCATGCGCATAATCCAATGCTCCCTGCTTACAGTGACGAGATCGCGCAGGTCTTCCACCTGCTTCCCTTTTACCCTGAGTCCGCATTTTGCGGTCCCCGGCACCGATTGCCCTATTTTCGATATGCATCCATCATACCATTCCCTCAGAGAAAAGGCAATGAAAAAGCCTTATTTTGTTGCTGTTCACGCGTTGCGCAAACAGTAACCTTATTTTCTCAATTCCGCAATTCTGCGGTTCAAGGTACTGCGGGAAATAGAGAGCCTGCTGCAGATTTCCTTCTGGGTCTTTCCTGCATCCAGCAGCTCCCGTATTTGTTTCAGCTCGTACGCCCTGGAGGAAATGTCCGGAAGTTCTGTTGCTGCATGCACATATCCATCATGCAGCACCGCCATTTCCAACTGGATATTCAGTTCGTTAATTTCCATCCTCATCAGCCACTCATAATCCGCAGGCGCTATGGTTGCTGCCGTCCTGCTCTTTTTGTAAATGCGGCAATAGTAATCCAGCATATTTTCCGTATAGCGCAGAAAAAGTTCCCGGTCTGTGTGAACCGTATGGGCCGGACGCAGGCTCTGCCCCTGCATGATGTCATACAACCTCTGGCTGAACAGTCCGGCCTGACACCGCTCCTCCAGATCCTGATCCGTGCAGAAAACGATCCGTACCGGCTCCAGGTCTCTCTGTTTTTTCCGATTCTCGATCACCTCTGCCAGACGCTCCTGGTAGTAGATCTGCATCCGCTCCGGGTAATTGATGATGATAGTCCCGTCATGGATATTTTTCAGCAGCCCGTCCTCGCCAAACAGATATTCACACAGATAATCCTGATAAATGCTGGAGCTGTGCATGATCAGAATATCCTTCAGCTTCCGGCTGGATTCATTGTGGATCGCCTTCGCCACCAGCTCATTGATCTCCGCATCATCGGTATTCACCAGAATGATATTGCGGTTCTCCCGTGCATAAGTTCTGGCCCGTTTTAACAACTCCATATCGCAGATATCCTCCAGAAAATCAAAGGTAATGTAGCTCCCGTTCGTAAACTGTACGGATTCCTTCTGGATTTCGCTGTATTTGCGGAAGGTAAACAGCATAGAAGCACCGTGTTCATGCTCATAGATTGGCTTGATGTTGATGATGCCGTAAAAATGATTCCGCTCAATGGCGGCTTTCATCATTCTGTTCTTCCGCTCCTGTGTGCGAAACGTCTCCTGAATGGCCTCATAAGGAAACAATTCCTGGATTCGTTTTCCGAGAAGCGGCTCCGTGATCCAGAACAGCTTTCGGAAGGACTCGTTGGCAAACAGGATATTTCCATAAAAATCGGTGTAAACCAGCGCCGTATCATTGGCATTCAGGATTCCTTTTAATTCATCATTTTTTTCTTCTATAATCCGTGAATACTGGCTGTCCGTAATCTTGGAAGCAATCAAATCGGCCATGCTGTGCATAAATGTGACCGTAGAATTGATTTTTTTAAACAAGGCTTTTCCTCTGTCCTTTGGTAAAATCAGGGCAATCACACCTATGGTCCGGTGGTCCAGGCGGATCGGCACACCCACAAAGGATTCCATCTTACAGACAAGATATTCCGGACACTGCCTGCAGCTTTCCTTGTCCCGCTTATGCTCCAGCAGGACGTCCTGATTATCATAAAATACTTCCGCCATCAGCGAGCCGATTTTAATATCCTGATACAGGGAAAAATACTGGAACGCACTGCCGATCACATTCATGTCCGCATCCGTGATAATAACATCGGTTTCCAGGACATCTGAGATAGCCCGCGCGAAATCATTAAATTCTGTCTTTAACTCACCCTTATACTTCATAACACACCCCACATCATGCAGAAAGGTCCGGAAAAGCACCTGCACGGCTTTTCCGGACCTTCCCAAGGACCTCATCCTGTTATTTTGTATACTCAGCCGCGATCTTGCGGATCAGCTCTAATCTCTCCGGAGCAATGTCAGAAGAGATGGTGCAGTCAGCGCCGATTGCAACGCCCTTTGTACCTGCCTCATCGAGAATCTTCTTAATCTCAGCTCTTAACTCTTCCTCAGTTCCGGTATAGAGGATGCTTCCCTCTGCGTTGTCGAAGCCACCGATTACCGGCTTGTCGCCAAGGATCTTCTTGCCTTCGCCAAGGGTGATGCCCTCAGAATATACAGCCCAGTTGTAAGCTGCTACCGGATAATCTTTGTACCAGCTTAAGTTGTTGGTATATTTTCCGTATCCGCAGATATGAAGGATAGTCTTATTGGAAAACTCATTGATGTAATTTAATACATCCAGATCCAGCGGCTCTACCAGTTTCTTGTGGCCTGCGTGGGTCAGCATCTTATCCTGTACGCACTGTACGCTGTAGTAAATGCCGTCGATGGAAGTCTCCTCAAACAGCTTCTTAACCAGGATCTTGGTATCCTCTGCGATGCATCTTGCAGCCTTCTCCATAACCTCCGGGCTCTCGTGGAACAGTCTTACGAATTTCTTGAAGTCCTCATCGTACTCCTCGAAACGAAGTCTGATGTACTGGAGCGGGGAGAAGATGTTGTAGTATTTGTATACATCATCACCGGCATGCTCGCAGATCTCTTTCACATACTCAACCTGCTTGGTAATCCACGGATGATCCGGTCCAACGGACTCTACCTTGTCCAGATCCTCAACAGAAGTGATGGTCTTGCGGCATACAGACGGATGACCGAAGAAACCATCGGACATGATCTTTAAGAAATCCGGCTTTACCTCGTCGATGTACTTTTTCTGTTCAGCAACTACGGTGTTGTAGATTTCCGGATCTGCTCCGCTGTAGTGGTTATGGAAAGATACGAAATGATGCCAGAAGGCAACCGGTACTCTCTCCTCAGTCTCGTTATTTAAAAATGCGTCAATTACCGCTTTTCTATCGTCTTTCATACAATTCTCCTTCTCTTTCACCTGTCTGGAAATCCAGTGGATTCTTCCGTCATTGATGTTGTTCGGAATGGAACAGTCAGCGCCCATGATGTAGCCGCGGTGTCCGTTTTCCTTAATGAGCTGGTCCACAAACTTGCAGACTTCCTCTTCGCTTCCGCTGTCGATCAGGGTCTGTGGGTTATTATCAAAGCCGCCCAGTACGCATTTACCCGGGAACAGCTTGCGGCCTTCCTCAATGGTAACGCCCTCTGTGAAAGTTGCCCAGTTGTAAGCCTTTGCCTCGTAATCCTGATACCAGCTTAAGTTGTTTTTGTGATGCGCGTATCCGCAGATATGGAGAATATTGTAATCACTCAGCTTATTTGCGGTCTCCAGAACGCCAATCTCCGTCGGGCGGATCAGGCGGTCATAGGTTTCACGGTCATACATGCTGCTCTGTACATTCTGTACGCAGTAGTAAATGCCGTCCAGCTTTGTCTCGGTCAGAAGCTTTGTTACCAGGATCTCCAGATCCTTCTGAATCTCCATGCCGGCCTTGTGAAGCTCCTCCGGGAAATGCTCTGCAAGATATACAAAGCGGTCATATTTCAGGTCATAAAAGTCCAGACGGATACGAATAACCTGCAGCGGCGCGAACACATTGTAGAATGTCATGACCTTATCGCCAAACAGGTCTACCAGGCGGCGCACATGCTTCACCTGCTCCGTGATCCACGGATGATCCGGGCCGATGCTCTTGATGGCAAGAAGATCTTCCGCGGTCTCCAGGTTGTTGTTCATAACCGGCGGGTAACCCATGAAGCCCTCATTCATAAGCTTCATCATATCCGGCTCGATGGTCTCAAAATAGCGTTTGTGGCCTTCTACGATCTTGTCTAAGAGCTCCGGACGCTCCAGTCCCTGGAACTGGTCCTTTCCAAGTACAAAGTGATGCCAGAATCCCATCGGGATCCGGTATGTCTCTTTATTGTCCATGGCATCTTTCAGAAGCTGCCTTCTATTCTCGCTCATATATACTGTGACTCCTTACTTTTATTATTCAGTGATCTTTCCTGCTGCGTAATCCATCAGGGTAGCGATCTGGTAGGACATGGTAACTGCGCCCGGGTCCAGATGGCCCAGTCCGCGGTTTGCCTGATAGCTCGCGCGGCCCCGGATTGCTTCCATGTTCTTGGTATTCTCGGCGCCGTCCTCTGCGGCCTTCTTTACCTGCTCGCATAACTCTGCAGTCGGGGTTCCGTTTGCCAGGCACTCCTCGTATTTCTTAACGGCCGGTGCCAGGGAATCGATCATGGTCTTGTAGCCTTCCTTTGCCTGTCCTCTTGCGACAATGGCATCCAGCATTGCTTTCAGGACCGCGCACAGGTCAGCGTCATGAAGAACATCTTTCTCCTTTAATACCTTTGCGGCTGCAATGTAAGCGCTGCCGTACAGTACGCCGGAGGAACCGCCGATGACAGACATCATGATCTTGCCGATTTCCTTGAACTCATCAGAAAGTCCCATAACTTCCAGACGGTCGATGTTCTTTACCAGATTCTCAAAACCCATGTTGATGTTGGTCCAATGGTCTCCGTCACCGGTAACACTATCCAGCTCGGTGATGTAATCACCTTTGGAATGGATCAGGTCGTATGCCAGTTTGATATATTCTGCGTAATCCTTTGCGGTTAAAGTAAAGCTCATCTCTTATTCCCTCCCTCAGATCTTCAGTGCCGGGGTGTCACACGGAGCATCCAGCAGTTCTTTCAGTTCATCATCCAGTTTCATCAGGGTAACCGATGCACCGGTCATGTCAATGGAGGTGCAGTAGTTGCCTACGAAGGTGCGGTATGCCTTAATGCCCTTCTCCTCCAGGATTTTCTGTACTTCCATGTTCAGGATGTAAAGCTCCATCAGAGGAGTTCCGCCAAGTCCGTTTACTAAAACCGCAACTTCGCTGCCGGAATAATCGTAATCGTCCAGAATGCGGCCTACCAGGATCTCTGCGATCTCTTTTGCGGTCTTGATCTTGGTGGTCTCAATACCCTTTTCACCATGGATTCCCATGCCGATCTCAATCTCATCGTCCGCAATCTGGAAACCAGGTTTGCCGACTGCCGGAAGGATACAAGGAGTCATGGCAACGCCCATGGTGCGGATGTTGCTGATTGCCTTCTCTGCTGCCGCTTTTACCTCAGCCAGGCTTGCGCCCTGCTCTGCCTTCGCGCCTGCGATCTTGTGTACGAAAACAGTTCCCGCAATACCTCTTCTGCCGGTTCCCTCTTCTCTGTCCGGAACTGCGACATCATCTTTTACGACAACCTGGGCAACCTCGATGTCATCCATCTCTGCGAGGTCTGCGGAAAGGCCAAAGTTCATGATATCACCGGAATAGTTCTTGATTACCATCAGTACGCCTTTGCCGCAGGAAACCTGCTCAATAGCACTTCCGATACGGTCCGGGCTCGGGGAAGAGAATACGTTTCCGGAAATAGCAGCATCCAGCATGCCCTTTCCTACAAAGCCTGCGTGCAGCGGCTCATGGCCTGCGCCACCGCCGGAGATGACTGCAACCTTATCGGTCTTTTTCTCTTTTCTGCTGATGACCTCCATCTTTGGTGTGTAAACCAGCTTATCCGGATAAGCTGCCTGCATGCCCATCAGTGCCTCACTTACTACATCAGTCGGATTGTTGATAATCTTTTTCATAACATACATCCTTTCATAGTTTTTGCCTTATGCCATACCGAGATAAGCTTTCTTTACCATCGGATCGTTTGCAATGTCGCTGGCCTTGCCAGACATACTTACGAGACCATTCTCCAGTACATAGGCTCTCTGGGAAACCTGAAGCGCCATATTCGCGTTCTGCTCGATCAGAAGAACCGTAACCCCCTGTTTGTTGATCTTTTCGATCATGCCGAAGATCATCTCTACAAAGTTCGGAGCAAGTCCCAGGGACGGCTCGTCAAGCAGGATCATCTTCGGGTTTGACATCAGTGCCCTTCCTACGGCCAGCATCTGCTGCTCGCCGCCGGATAAGGTACCGGCCAACTGCGTGGTACGCTCTTTCAGACGCGGGAATAATGCGTAAACCCTCTCATAAGATTCCTTAATCTGATTCTGGTCTTTTACGATGAACGCGCCAATACGCAGGTTTTCTTCTACGGTAAGCTCCGGGAACACCTCACGTCCCTCAGGAGAAATGCCGATTCCTGCTTTTGTCATTGCATGCGCAGGTACATGCGTGATATCTTTTCCGTCAAATGTGATCTTACCGCTGCTCGATTTCACGATGCCAACGATAGAATTCACAAGCGTTGTTTTTCCGGCGCCGTTACTGCCAATGAGGCAGACGATCTCGCCCTCATTTACTTCCAGGCTGATTCCCTTCAGGGCATGGATCGCGCCGTAATTAGTATGCAGATCCTCAATCTTTAGCAGCATTATTCGAACCTCCCAGATATACGTCGATAACCTTCTGATTCTTTGCGATCTCTTCCGGAAGTCCTTCCGCGATCGGTTTGCCATGGTCGATTACGTAGATGCGGTCTGAAATATTCATAACCACGCTCATATCGTGCTCGATCATCAAAACGGTATAGCCCTGTTTCTTAAGGAGCCGGATAAATTCCATCAGCTCATGGGATTCCTGTGGATTCATTCCGGCTGCCGGCTCATCCAGCAGAATCAGCTTTGCGCCGGTAGCAATCGCGCGCGCGATCTCCAGCTTTCGCTGGTCACCATAAGGCAGGTTGGAAGCGTAATCATCTCTTCTGTCATAAAGCCCTACTTCCTGCAGAACCTTCAGCGCATTGTAGGTGATTTCATCTTCCTCGTCCTTAAATTTCTTTGTTCTGAAAATAGAAGAAAAGAAATCGTACTTTGTTTTGATATGCGCGCCCACAAGCACGTTCTCAATGACCCGCATATCCGAGAAAAGCCGGATGTTCTGGAATGTTCTGGAAATACCCTTTTTTACAATATCTCTG
Organism: Ventrimonas faecis; assembly: GCF_040096075.1. Taxonomy (NCBI): domain Bacteria; kingdom Bacillati; phylum Bacillota; class Clostridia; order Lachnospirales; family Lachnospiraceae; genus Ventrimonas; species Ventrimonas faecis. Next base: position 32,501 of record NZ_JBBMFJ010000025.1, on the reverse strand, counting down.
GGGTTCATGCTCTGGATTTCTTCACCCTTGAACCTGATCGTCCCCTCATCAACCTTATAAACACCGGTCAGCATGTTGAATACTGTAGTCTTACCTGCTCCGTTTGGTCCGATGATACTGATGACCTCGCCCTCATGAACCTTGAAGCTGACGTTCTCTACCGCAACAATACCGCCAAATCTTTTCGTTATTCCGTTGACCTCTAATAACAAATCTTCTCTAGCCATTGTGCCTCCATCCGTTGCCAGTTCGTTCTTTTTATGCGTTTGCTTCTTCGCCGCTTAACTTTGCCTGAACCTTCTTTGATAATTTGTAAGGTAAAGAAGATTTCCAGCCCAGCAGTCCTTCCGGACGGAAACGCATCATCAGGACTAAGATTACTCCATAAAGAACGAAGCGGTATTTCATAAGGCTTCTTGATACCTCCGGGAAAGCAACCAGCACAATTGCGCCTACATACATGCCTCTGAGGGTACCCATTCCGCCTAAAATAACGATACTTAAAATCAGGGTTGAAACATCGAAGTTGAATGTATTCGGATCGATATAACCGATCAGGGAGGAATACAGCGCTCCGCCCAGTGCGCAGATCATAGCGGAAATGACAAACGCCAGGATCTTGTAGCCTGTGATGTTGATTCCCATCATGGTGCTGGCCATCTCATCGGTCTTGATTGCCCGGAGTGCTCTTCCGGTCTTGGACTGGATGAGGGACTTACAGAACAGGGAGATCAGCACGATCAGGATCAGGATCAGAAAATACATTCCGTTGTTTGCCACGGTCAGCTTGATTCCAAAAATCTGCGGCTTCGGGATATTTTTGACGCCCAGAGTACCGTTGGTCACGCTCTGCCAGTTCATCAGTATCATCTTGACGATCTCACCAAATCCCAGGGTGATGATAGAAAGGTAAGTTCCGGTTACACGTAAGGTCGGCAGTCCGACTAATACACCGATGACTGCTGCCACCAGCATGCCTGCCAGCATAGCCGGGAAAAAGGACCAGCCAAGCGTTACGGCCAGGAGTGATGCCGTATACGCGCCGATTGCGACAAATCCCGCATGGCCCAGGGATACCAGGCCGGTATAACCGGTCAGGATGTTAAGGCCGAGACCCAGAATCGCGTAGCATCCGATTTTTGCGACTACCGTCAGAAAATACTGGTTCTTTACCACAAACGGCAGCGCAATAAGAAGAACAGCCAGAACTCCCCAAAGGATCTTTGCGTTCTTCGCTGTAAACTGTTCGAACGAAGAAAGCAGTGTACTATTATTTTTTTTCATCTTTATCCTCCAAGTTTCGTCACTGTGTCTTATACCTTGGTGATGCCCTTCTTACCAAACAGGCCGTTCGGACGAATGATCAGCACCAGGATCAAAATGATAAACGCTACAGAATCGCGGTAGGTAGAACCGAAGAAGGTAACTGCCATACACTCGGAAACACCGATGATCAGACCGCCCAGGATTGCGCCCGGCAGACTTCCGATACCGCCAAGAACCGCAGCCGCGAATGCCTTTAAACCTGCCATGAATCCCATGTTCGGGTAAACGATCTCATAGTAACCGCCGACCAGAGCGCCTGCAAGGGTTGCAGACACACCTGCCAGGAAGAATGTAAAGCTGATAACAAAGTTTACATCGATTCCCATCATCTTTGCTGCCTTTGCGTTCTGCTGGCTGGCTCTCATTGCCAGGCCGATCTTGGTCTTAAATACAATGAATACCAGAATGAGCATCAGCACGACAGAAACCACACACATCATGGTCTGAGTCATGGTGATAGAGATCCCGCCCAGTTTTACCATGCCGTAGCCGAAAATGTTCGGGAAGTTTCTTTTCTCAGAACCAATGAAAACGATCAGAAGGTTGGTGATGATATTGGAAATACCGATGGTGGTGATCAGGGACGCGATAGGCGGTGAACCTTTTTTACGAAGCGGTTCCAACGCGATCTTATCGATCATGATTCCCAGCGCGCCTGTTACTAACATACTTAAGAGAATCCCCGGTACAATGCCGAATTTCATGCTGACAATGAATACCATTGCGATTTCTGCTCCGAAAGCATAAATGGAACCATGTGAGAAATTGACCAGTCGAAGGATTCCGAATACGAGCGAATAGCCTACTGCTATTAACGCATATCCCATTCCCAGGGCTAAACCATTAAAAACCTGTTGAGCAAGCATTTTGGCTCCTTTCAATGATACAGGGAGCAGGAAAGCACGCTTTCCTGCTCCCTTAGATGTACTTACATGGATTGTCGCTTTTGTTTATTTCATTTTCACGAACTTACCATCTTCGATGGTTACTTTTACGAATTCCTTATCTACATCACCGTTGGAGTCAAACTTGGTCTGACCGGTAACGCCCGGATAATCAACTTTGTAAAGCTCATCTTTTACTTTATCAGACTCGGTGGTACCTGCATTTTCGATTGCGGTAAGCAGCATGCCTACGGAATCGTATGCCTGAGAGGTCAGTGCAGACGGTGCAGCTCCATAAACATCGGTGTACTGTTTTACATATGCCTGAATCTCAGGATCATCAGAATCTGCGAAGAAGATAACCGGGAAGCATACGCCGTTTACTGCGCTTCCGCCCAGCTCCAGGAGCTGCTGGCTGTAAGCGTTGGAGAACGCGATGATGGAGACATCCGGGTTAACCTGTTTGTACTGTTTTGCAACCGGTGCTACCAGGTTGTACATACCACAGCAGATAACTGCCTCTGCGCCAGCGTCGTTCAGTTTTGCAATTGCTGCGGAGTAGTCATCAGAACCTTCCATAACTTCCTCGTGAGCTACTACGGAAACGCCCTGATCACTCATGCCACTGATGATGTCGTTGATGATCTTGGAGGTGTTGGTTCCCCAGTCAGTCATGATGGAGATGATGCCGATTTTCTTCTTGCCAAGGTCATTGACTGCGATATCTACACTTGCGCCGCCCTCTTTGGAAATAACGGTGTTATTTCTGAAGATGTAGTCACCGATGGAAGAATAATCCGGGTGAGAGGAAGACGGGGAAATCTCAATAACGCCATTCTCCTGATAAATCGGAGCTGCTGTCATACATACGCCGGAAGCGAAATGTCCGATCACGCCGGCAATGTTGTCTTTGTCGGATACGATCTTCTGTGCGATGGTGGTTGCTTCCTCGGAAGTGTTCTTGTCGTCGTACTCAACGATTTTTACTTCTCTGCCAAGGCATCCGCCGTCCTCGTTCCACTTCTCTGCCATTAACTTTGCTGCGTTGGCGAAGCCGATACCGTACTCAGAGTTATCGCCGGTCATCGGTGCTGCTACCGCAATGGTAATTGGATTGGAAGTGTCCAGATCACTGCTTGCGCCCTCTGCTGCGGATGTGTCAGCTGCTGCCTCTTCCTTCTGTGCTGCAGTGGTATCCGGAGTGCTGCTGCTCTGAGAACCGCCGGAGCAGGCTGTTGTAAGTGCCATAGCTGCCGCGAGTGTCAGTGAAACTGCGAGATTTCTTTTCTTCATACTTTGTTCCTCCTTATTTTATGGATCTTGTTGTCCAAATTTTCATTTTCGATGTTTTAATTTTACAATTTTACATCAATAATGTCAACGTTGTTTGTGCATCTTGTTTGGCTTCGTGGTTTCTGTACGGTTTTCATTTGTTTTATTTGCATAATTTATTACATTCTCACAAGGTTCTTTCCTATGTTTGTCTCATTTTGAGACATGGTGGATCATGGGTCCGTAAATGAAAGCGGCTATTCTTCAATGAATGTTCCTCCTGTCCTGTCATTATGAAAAAAACCGCCATGCTCCCGTTTCCAGAAGCATGACGGCATTGTCTCCTCGCTGCAGTTTTCAATTATGTCAGACAAATCAAAATTCATCGTTGTATATTTTATACATCATTTATTTTTTTCTGTCAAGAATTCGAGGAGTAAATTATTGTCTTTCTATTTACCTACCAATTTACAGGTTTTTGTTTCCGAAACCGGCCCTTTCCATTCCGGTTCCCGGGCCAGTTTCCGGATGTACGTAATGACCATTGCCGCAGCAACCATTAATGATGTTACTTCGGCCACGGGAGTTGCCCAGGCCACACCGCGAATTCCGAATACATGGTTAAACAGGATCATAAACGGCACATCCACCGTTCCCTTGCGCAGCATGGAAAGAATAATCGGCTGTCTCTTTTTTCCGGTGGCCTGAAACACGGTCAGCGCAAAAAACGTCATGGTCGTCATGGGACTGGCAGAACAGATGATGCGCAGGAACCGGCAGCCATAGGCTACCGTCTCACTGTTGTCGATGAACAGCCTGCTCACGGCAGCAGCCTGTGTATACAAAAGCACCGCAATGGCCAAAGCCACGCCAAGGCTGAACACAAACAGGGCACGGATCGCGTCCAGCATGCGCTTTTTGTTCCCGGAAGTATAGTTATAGCCGATGAGGGGCAGCGTTCCCTGGGTAATCCCCTGTCCCACGGCAAACGCCAGCATATTGAGTTTTTTTGCAATTCCCATTCCCGCTACAGCCACACTGGAATAACCGGCAATGATATGATTGAGCACGGTATTGGAAACCGTACCCATCATGGAAATCAGGAAGCTTGGCAGTCCTACGCTGATGACCTCCGCCGGAATGTGTTCCCCAAGCGTATACATTCCCGGGGAAAGCGTCAGCACGCTGACACCCCGTATTTTCCAGATAAATGCCAGAAAATAGAACATGGCCGTGGTGTTGGAAATCAGTGTCGCAACCGCCGCTCCGGTGATCTGCAGATGCAGTCCGTAAATGAACAGCGGATCCAGCACCATGTTCAGAATGCCGCCAAATGCCACGCCAAAGCTTGCCTGCCTGGAATATCCTTCTGACCGGATCAGATGAGCCAACGCCGGATTCATGACCGTTGGCAGCGCGCCCAGACCAATTGTCCAGAATAAATAGGAAGACGCCATGTCACAGGTTTCCTCATTGGCTCCGAGAACCGGTAAAAGCACTGGTCTTCCAGCCAGAACCATCAGGCCATACAAAACAGAAACCGCTGCGGCTGTCCAGATACAGAATGCGCCGCAGCGCGATGCCTTTTCCTGCTCTCCCCCGCCCAGAAAACGCGAGATCAGGCTGGCGCCGCCCACACCAAACAGGTTGGAGAGTGCCGTCATAAACATAAACAGCGGCATGGCCAGCGTTGCTGCTGCCACCTGTTTCGGATCCCCCAGCTGGCCGATAAAAAACGTATCCGCCATATTGTAAATGATGGTAATGATCTGACTCACCACAGTTGGCACAGCCAGTGTCAGGATGGCCTGGGCCACCGGCATACTGCGAAACAGTTCCTCGTTATTTTTTCCTTTTCCCATGTTAAGAGCACCTCTTTTCTCCCTGCTTCAGGCTGTCTATGTAACACTGCACCGCAAAATGAAAACTGTCCTCCACCGATGCCGGATAGTGGGAAAAGAATCCCTGCTCCTCCTGAGACACAAACCCGTGAACAATGGCCCTGAACAGCCGACGGAAATGAATGTTCTCCTCTTCCTTTAAATGAAACTCTTCCAGCATCTTTTTTAAGGGATCTGTAAACAGAACCGCAGCGTCATCCCGCACCTGCTGATTTTTTGCTGACATGCTCATGATCAGTCCGTACAGCTCCCTGTGCTCCTTCGCAAACCTGCGGTATGTGTCTGCCAGCCGGCGCACTGCATCTTCCCCATGCGCTCCTTCCATTGCCTGCATCTCCACCTCTTTCTGAAGGCACAGGCCATACCGGCATACCTCCGCCAAAAGTGTCTCCATATTATCCACATGATTATAAAGCGATGCCGTCTTTATCCCCAGGTCCTCCGCCAGAAGCCGCATGGAAAAGGCTTCCCTGCCCTGTTTTTCAATCAGCTCCGCCGCTGCCTTTACCACAGCGTCCGGATTCAGTCCTTTGTGCGCCATATTTTGTTCCCTCCCGCAAACTAATAATATTAGTTTTATTGTAGACTAATATTATTAGTTTTGTCAATATCTGATTATCCTTCGGGGCATATGTTCCGCAGCTCACGCAATTCTCTCGGCTCCTGTTTTTCCTGGCACACAAAAACGCCCCGGACGCGTTTTATATCGCATCCGGGGCGTTCCCATTTTTCTGTATTTTATTTTCCGTAGTAAGCTCTTAAGTACATTTCCTTAATCTCGCTCATAAGCGGGTATCTCGGGTTAGCGCCGGTGCACTGGTCGTCGAATGCCTGCTCTACCATAGCATCCAGAGTATCCAGGAAGTACTTCTCATCTACACCGTACTCAGCAATGGTCTTCTTCACGCCGACTGCAGCTTTTAACTCTTCGATCTTATCAATGAGCTTCTTCACAGCTTCTTCATCATTCTTTGCCTGAATGCCTACGAAGCGTGCGCACTCTGCGTAGCGGGCCATGGTGTGCGGATACTGGTACTGGGAGAAGGTTCCCATCTTTCTCGGGCACTCAGCAGAGTTGTACTCTACTACCAGAGAAATCAGCAGCGCGTTTGCGATACCGTGTGGCAGATGATGGAATGCGCCAAGCTTGTGGGCCATGGAGTGGCAGACACCTAAGAATGCGTTTGCGAATGCCATACCAGCCATGCAGGAAGCGTCAGCCATCTTGCTTCTTGCCTCTACGTTGCTGCCGTCATTGTATGCAGTCGGCAGATACTCGAATACATTCTTCATAGCCTTTAATGCAAGGCCGTCGGTGTAATCAGTTGCCATAACAGAAGCATATGCCTCCAGTGCGTGAGTCAGAACATCCACACCGGATGCGCTGGTCAAGCCCTTCGGCTGGCTCATCATGTTATCGGTATCTACGATGGACATATTCGGAAGCAGCTGGTAATCTGCCAGCGGATACTTCACGCCGGTCTCCTGATCGGTGATAACCGCGAACGGAGTCACCTCGGAACCAGTACCGGAGGAAGTCGGGATTGCTACAAAGTAAGCTTTCTCGCCCATCTTCGGGAAGGTATAAACACGTTTCCGGATATCGATGAAGCGCATTGCCATGCCCTGGAAATCTACTTCCGGATGCTCGTACATTACCCACATGATCTTGCCTGCATCCATTGCAGAACCACCGCCCAGCGCGATGATGACATCCGGCTGGAACGCAGTCATAGCCTTAGCACCCTCAATGGCATTTGCCAGGGTCGGATCCGGCTGTACGTTGGAGAAGCACTGGTAAACAATGCCCATCTCGTCCAGTTTATCGGTAATCGGTTTTGTATAGCCATTCATGTACAGGAAGGAGTCGGTTACGATGAATGCTCTCTTCTTGCCCATGACATCTTTCAGCTCACTTAAAGCTACCGGCATGCAGCCTTTCTTAAAATATACCTTCTCCGGTGCGCGGAACCACAGCATGTTTTCTCTCCTCTCAGCAACAGTCTTAATGTTCAGCAGGTGTTTCACGCCTACGTTCTCAGAAACAGAGTTGCCACCCCAGGAGCCACATCCCAGTGTCAGGGACGGAAGCAGTTTGAAGTTGTACAGATCACCGATACCACCCTGGGAAGACGGAGTATTGATGAGGATACGGCAGGTCTTCATGGCTGCTGCGTGCTTTGCCATCTTCTCTTTCTCGTTCAGATTGATATAGAGGGAAGAAGTATGGCCGTAACCACCATCCGCAACCAGACGCTCTGCTTTTGCGATGGCCTCATCAAAATTCTGGGCTTTATACATTGCCAGAACCGGAGACAGTTTCTCATGTGCGAACTCTTCACTGATATCTACAGACTCAACCTCACCGATCAGGATCTTGGTATCCTCCGGAACGGTAACACCAGCCATCTGCGCAATCTTGAAAGCGCTCTGGCCTACAATCTTCGCGTTCAGGGAACCATTGATGAGGATTGTCTTTCTTACTTTCTCGATCTCATCCGGTTTTAAGAAGTAGCAGCCGCGGTATGTAAACTCTTTCTTAACTGCCTCATAAACCGGTGCGAGAACCGTTACAGACTGCTCAGATGCACAGATCATACCATTATCAAAGGTCTTGGAATGGATGATGGAGTTTACAGCCAGCTTGATGTCTGCGGTCTCGTCGATGATGGCCGGAGTATTTCCTGCGCCTACGCCCAGAGCCGGTTTACCGGAAGAATATGCTGCCTTTACCATGCCTGGACCACCGGTTGCCAGAATGATATCTGCGTCCTTCATAACGGTGTTGGTCAGCTCCAGGGACGGAACATCGATCCAGCCGATGATGCCCTCCGGTGCTCCAGCCTTTACAGCTGCATCCAGAACCACCTTAGCGGCTGCGATGGTGCAGGCTTTTGCACGCGGATGTGGGGAAATGATGATGGCGTTTCTTGTCTTTAAGCAGATCAGGGTTTTGAAGATTGCTGTGGAAGTCGGGTTGGTAGTCGGGATAACGGCTGCAACCAGGCCAATCGGCTCTGCGATCTTTTTGATACCATATGCCTTATCTTCTTCAATCACGCCACAGGTTTTCATATTCTTATATGCATTGTGGATGTGCTCTGCTGCGTAGTTGTTCTTGATTACTTTATCCTCTACAACGCCCATGCCAGTCTCTTCCACTGCCATTTTCGCTAACGGAATACGCATCTGGTTTGCTGCAATTGCTGCTGCATGGAAAATCTTATCAACCTGCTCCTGAGTGTAGGTAGCAAATACCTTCTGTGCCTCACGCATAGCGGCCATCTTTTTTTCCAGTGCCTCTACGTTGTCGATGATTTCCGGAACTGCTGTCATCTCTTTCTTTGCCATGTTTTCTTATCCTCCAACGGTTTTTAAATGGGGTTTATAAACTTCTTGATTTTATTGATATTTCTTTAACAATTGAACCTGTTAGTATTATATCACTCGTTAAATAATTGTCAATATTTTTATTCTTATTTTATGATCTTTTTTCTGTACATATTTTGTATACAAAAAACAGGCAATAACAGTCAGATGCTTCTGCTGCTATTGCCTGTTCACTACACTTTATTTACCTATGCCTCTGGTTTTCTCTCCTTATAGCCAAGTGCCTGCTCCAGAGCTTCCTTCTCTTCCGCACCAAGCAGAACCTCGGTTTCGCCACGCTCCACATCCTTCAGGTACAGATAACACCCCTCCCGGCTATGAACTGAATTCAGCACAAAACCAGTGTTGGTATAATCCAGCATAGCCAGGGCAAAGCTCAAATTTCCACCCATACCTTTAAACGCGTTATACTTCACAATTCCAATTTTCTGGAATGCGGCACGGCTGTTTTTGTTGGCCGTACGGATAGAATCCTTATTATAACGGTCCTGGGACTGCAAATCAATGATGGCATTCATCTGATCCACAATCATATTTTCCATGGTTTCCGCGTCTTTTCCCCGCATAAAGAGGTCATACCGGCGGTAAAGCTTTCTCATGTTAATCAGGCACAACACCGTCACAACCAACAGAATCAGGGTCAAAACCGCCGATGCGATCAGCAGATACACCGGATCAAACCCCAGATTATTTAAAATACTTCCTTCCATATTAATACATTCCTGTCCTTCCGTTTTTCACTATACCGGCTGGATAGATTCAATCAGTTCTACAAGACGCTCCAGCTCTGCCTCGGAGTAATACTCAATTTCAATTTTACCCTTGGACTTATCCTTTCGGCTGATATTAACCTTGGTTCCCATAACGGTTTTCATCCGGTTTTCCATGTCCTGAAATACCAGCTCAACTGCTTCATCCACCTGGGATTTTTTCTTTTCCTTTTTCTCTTTACCCAGCAGCTTCACTGCCTTTTCTACCTCGCGGACGCTCATGCGCTCCGCTTCAACCTTCTTTGCCAGCTCCAGCTGCTGGTATGGATCTGCCACAGCCAGAAGTGCTCTTGCATGTCCGCTGGCAATGCGTCCTTCTACCAGCATCTGCTGTACCTCCGGAGCCAGATTTAACAGACGCATACTGTTGGTAATGGTGGTACGGTTCTTGGAAACCCGTTCCGCAATTTCCTCCTGCTTTAAGGAAAACTCCTGCATCAGGCGCTGATAAGCACGTGCCTCCTCAATTGGATTTAAATCTTCCCGCTGCACATTCTCAATCAGCGCAATCTCCATGGCCTGCTGTGGACTGTACTCCCGGATTACAACCGGAATGGTCTTCAATCCGGCCAGTTTTGCGGCTCTCCATCTTCGCTCACCGGCAATGATCTCGTAGCTCTCGCCCTTTTTCTGAACCAGAAGCGGCTGTAACACACCATATTTTCGAATAGAATCTGCCAGTTCCTCCAGCTGTTCCTGATCAAATGCTTTTCTCGGCTGATCCTGATTCGGTTCGATTTCAGAAACCTTCAGTTCCAGTTCGGTCTGAGCCGGCTCTTCCTGTTCCGGCTTTACTGCGAATGAAGATGCAGATTTTACGGTTTCTTCGGTTTTTTCAGAAACTTTTTCGATTTTGCGCAGCGGTTCTGCTGTTATCTGCTTTTCGCTTTCCTGCGCCTTCTGATTCAAATCCGTGTTTTTTACTTTTCCAACCTCAGAGTCGGATTTTTCTGTAGATTTTTTCTCATTCTTTTTCTGTGTTCTTGCGCTGTTTTTTTCAACAATCCGATCGGCACCATTTGCCATTTTTCTGTCGGCTGCTTTTTCTTCCGCAATTACTTCTTCTATGGTATCCTCGCCAAACAATGCGCCGAGTCCTCTTCCTAATCCTCTTTTTGCTCCTGCCATCTCTATTCTTCCCCTCTGCTAATTACTTCTGCTGCCAGCATCCGATAACTCTCCGCTCCGGTCGAACGTGTATCATAAATATTGATCGGCTTACCATGGCTTGGTGCCTCTGCCAGTCTTACGTTTCTTGGAATGATAGTTTTGTAAATATTCTTATTTAAATGTGCTTTTACATTTTCAACCACCTGCAGAGACAAGTTGGTTCTCGCGTCATACATGGTAAAGACAACGCCTTCCAGTTGCAGCTGCGGATTCAGTTTTTTCTTTACCAGTTCCACGGTCTGTAAAATCTGGCTTAATCCTTCCAGTGCATAGTATTCACACTGAATTGGCACTAATACTGTATTTGCTGCAGTCAGTGCGTTGATTGTCAAAAGGCTCAGGGACGGCGGGCAGTCAATGATAATATAGTCATAATTGTTCTCTACCTTCTCCAGTTCTGTTCTGAGCAACGATTCCTTGTTTGGAACATCCAGAAGCTCAATCTCCGCTCCTGCAAGATTTACATCCGAAGGAAGTACATCCAGATTCTCCTGAACCTCCTTAATAATACATTCCTCCAACGTGCATTCCCCGACTAACAATTCATATACCGTCTTGTCCATATAGCCTTTTTCAAAGCCCAGACCGCTGGTTGCATTTCCCTGCGGATCAAAATCCACCGCCAGGACCTTCTGTCCCGCTTCTGCCAAACACGCAGATAAATTAATCGCTGTCGTGGTTTTTCCCACGCCACCCTTCTGATTTGCAATTGCAATGATTCTTCCCATAGTATCATCCTTTATCATTCTGTTTTGTAACTGTTCCGTATCTCCCAGTCACATCATTTCATTTTTAGCAATGAAATTAGTATAGCACACTTTTTTTGCTTTTCCTATTCTTTGTCTTAAAATGTATCGGTAAAAATACATTTTTTTGTGTTTTTTCCATGTTTCACGTGAAACATCTATTTTAGCATCCCTGTTTCATATTTTTATTTGCGCAATTTCGATGTTTCACGTGAAACATCTTTTTCATATTATAATTCCGGTTCTGTATTTTTCTTGCATCTTTTACGAAATAATACTATACTAGTAACTGTTCAGTACCCTCACAGTTACGGGCAAAAATCCATTAAAAATTGCCTTCGGCAATGGGATTTTTGCCTGCAAGCCCATGTTTTCATACGGTCAGCGCAGTGAATGCGCAGACCTACTGAACAGTTACCTATACTAAACATATGCAAAACATATGTCTTTGCAAGGCAAAAAAGGAGGTACTATGAAAGCCAAAAACAAATTACTCACGCTCCTTATTCTTTCTGCCGGCGCTGCTGTCACCACGGCAGCTATCAACAAAGCAATTCAGGTCTCTGCCGTTTCTAAAAATCTGCTGGCAGAACCAGAACCGCTCTGTTTCAAATGGCGTCTCGGTAATGTTTATTATACAAAAGAAGGAACCGGAAAACCGCTTTTGCTCATTCATGATTTGGATACCATGACCTCTGGTCATGAGTGGAAACAGCTAATTCCACTTCTTCGTAACGAATATACGATTTATACCATTGATCTGCTTGGATTCGGCCGCTCCGAAAAAGCTAACATGACATACACGAATTTTCTGTATGTCCAGATGATCTCCGACTTTATTAAATCCGAGATTGGACACCGGACCAGCATTATTACATCTGGCGAAGCAGCTTCCATCCCACTGATGGCATGCGCCAATAATCCAGATCTCTTTGATCAGATCATGGCCATTAATCCACTCAGTCTGCTTGACTTCAGTTCCATTCCTGGCAAAACTGCCAAAATGTATAAGTGCATGATTGAGCTTCCTATTATTGGAACGCTCCTGTATCACATTGCAAGCAGTAAAAAAATGATCACAGAAGAACTGGTAACAAAGAAACTTTTCAATCCATATTCTGTGAAATCCAGCTATATAGATGCCTGCTATGAAGCCGCCCATCTCGGTGCTTCTCCAAAATCGACATTTGCTAGCATCCGCTGTAACTACACCAAATGTAATCTGGTAAATGCACTAAAGAAAATTGATAATAGTATTTATCTCGTTGGTGGTTCCTGTGTAGAAAATATAGAAGATCGTTTAAATGAATATAAGGATTATAACTCTTCTATCGAAATAGTCCTTGTTCCAAAGGCGAAGGGACTTCCGCATCTGGAGCAGCCAGAAAAAATTGCAGAACTTGTAAAGACATATTTTTGTTAAACGATCATTGTAATTCTTACTCATGTTTCACGTGAAACATTTTATATTTATGCTGTTTTACCATGCAACGATGTTTCACGTGAAACATGGGTTTTATTTTACCAAGAAAAGGAGACATTTCATATGATTCAGTTCAATCACTTTAATTTCAACGTTTTAAACCTGGAGAAAAGCCTGAAATTCTACAAAGATACGCTGAACCTGGAGCCGGTCCGCGAAAAAGAGGCTGCTGATGGTTCCTTTAAACTGGTCTATCTCGGTGACGGCACCAGTGATTTCACTCTGGAGCTCACCTGGCTCCGCGACCGCACTGAACCATACAATCTCGGCGAATGTGAATTCCATCTTGCGTTCGTAACCGACGAATATGAAAAGCTATATGAGCAGCATAAACAGCAGGGCGTCATCTGCTACGAAAACAAAGCCATGGGAATCTACTTCATCTCCGATCCGGACGGCTACTGGATTGAGATTGTGCCCGCGAAATAAAAATCAGGGGACGGAATCAATAAAAGGGCCGGGCGTACGAGGAATTGCATTCTTACATTTTCACATATCCGTTGTTTGCTTGCTTTCGCTGACACGAGTTCGCTTGTGTCGGATTAACATCCGCCACATTCGGACGCGTGTGCTCAAGATGCAAACACCTGGATATGCAGAAAATTCCAGAATCCAATTCCACGCACGCCCTACTTTATTGTCTCCGCCAGGAAAAGAATAGTGGCTGCAAGCATGTATTGACTTTGCTCAAAAAGTAAAAACGCAATCGGAACGGTACTGATAAAGCCAGATACTTCAAGCTTCATCAGTACCGTTCTTGTTGCGTTTATTATTATCGTAGAATAGCCAGTAAAGTAGAAGTTTCGGGAACACCATGAAGAATAAGCAGCACATTGGAATTTTCCTCGTACGCGAGCATAGCGTCAGACCGGAGACCCTTGTCTGAGCACGCAAGGCGTGCGAGTTTGGGTCGCAGGTTTGACAATAGGCGGCGGAGCGCACGAGGTACAAAATTCCACTTAGTGCTGCGTTTCTGTATGGTGTTCCCGGAACTTCGGACCTTATTAGCTATTCCTTTAAATTGCTATTTACTTCCCGATCGGTTCTTTCGACGGCACACCTGCTTTTCTCGGATATTTTTTCGCCGTTTTCACAATCTTATCAATCACCACTAGGCTTCGTTCTGCTTCAGCTCCGGTCAGTTCGAAGCGGATCACATCCGCAATGCTTCCGCCAAGACTCTCGATTGCCTTTGTTCCCTGCTCCAGTTCCTCGTCGATTTTACCGGATTTATACGGAACAAACGCACCCCCTACCTTTACAAACGGCAGGCAGTATTCAGAAAGTGTTGCCGCATTGGCCACGGCACGGGATACACAGTAATCATACTGCTCCCGGTATTTTGCATCCCGTCCAAAGTCCTCTGCTCTTCCGTGAATCGTCTCCACATTCTGAAGTCCCAGCTGGCTGATCACTTCGTTTAAGAATTTAATTCGCTTATTCAGAGAATCCAGCAGTGTAATCTTCAGATTCGGAAATGCGATTTTTAACGGAAGTCCCGGAAAACCTGCACCGGTTCCCACATCGATTGCCGATATCTTTCTTCCATCCTGAAGCGGCACTGCCTTTACCAGAGCCAGACTGTCAATAAAGTGCTTGCTTACCACTTCCTCCAGTTCCGTAATTCCGGTCAGATTCATCACCTTGTTCCATTCCACCAGCAACTCATAGTAGTGGTAAAACTGCTCCATCTGCTGTTCTGACAACGAAATCCCCAGCTCCCGGGTTCCCTCCGTCATCTTATCCACAAAAACCTGTTCCATAATCCCTCCTATGTGGAATATATTTATTTTGAATGCCGCATCTGCTCCAGATGTACCAGGAGCACCGAAATATCAGCCGGGGACACACCGGAAATACGGGATGCCTGCCCAATGGACGCCGGCTTGTACAGATTCAGCTTCTGCACAGCCTCGCGCCGCAGGCTGTTTACCGTACTGTAATCAAAATCCGGATCCAGTTTCTTCTTCTCCAGCTTCTTAAACTGTGCCACCTGCTGCTGCTGCCGCTTTAAGTATCCTTCATATTTAATATTTATGTTAACCTGTTCTGCTGTATCATAAGAAAGCTCCGGCCGTTTCTCATCAATTTCAGTTAACATAAAATAGTCAAGTTCTGGCCTACGCACCAGCTCTGCCAGGGTTGCTCCCGTCTTTAACGCGGTACTTCCGTGACGTTCCAGAAACGCCTGTGTCTTCGGATTGGCACCTACATTGGTCTTCTCCAGACGTTCTACCTCTGCCTGGATATCTTTTTCCTTCTGAAGCACTTTTGCATAGGTCTCATCATCCACCAGACCAATCTCATGGCCGATTCCGCGCAGGCGCAGATCTGCGTTGTCCTGACGCAGAAGTAAGCGGTACTCTGCCCGGGAAGTCATCATACGGTAGGGTTCATGGTTCTCCTTAGTTACCAGATCATCAATCAGAACACCGATATACGCCTGAGAGCGGTCCAGAATCACCGGTTCCCGTCCCAGTACCTTCATAGCTGCGTTTACACCTGCCATGAAGCCCTGTACCGCTGCCTCCTCATAACCGGAGCTTCCGTTAAACTGGCCGCCGCTGAACAGTCCCTCGATGGCCTTAAACTCCAGAGACAGCTTTAACTGTCTTGCATTGATGCAGTCATACTCAATTGCGTAAGCATTTCGCACGATCCGCACATGCTCCAGCCCCGGCACGGTGCGGTACATGGCATACTGCACATCCTCCGGCAGAGAGCTGGACATGCCGCCCAGATACATCTCGTTCGTGTAAAGTCCCTCCGGCTCAATAAATACCTGATGGCGGGTCTTATCCGGGAATTTTACAACCTTATCCTCAATGGACGGGCAGTAACGCGGGCCGGTTCCCTCAATCGCGCCGGAAAACAGCGGGGAACGGTCCAGATTATCGCGGATGATCTGATGCGTTTCCTCGTTGGTATAGGTCAGCCAGCAGGAAACCTGCTTCTTCTGCACCGACTCCGGATCCGTAGAAAAGGAAAACGGAACTACACGCTTATCTCCAAACTGCTCTTCCATCTTGGAGAAATCAATGCTGCGGCGGTCTGCCCGGGCCGGAGTTCCGGTCTTGAAGCGGAACATTTCAATTCCGTTTGCGATCAGGGAATCCGTCAGATGATTGGCCGGCTGCAGGCCATTCGGGCCGGTGGCATTGCTGACATCACCGTAGATGCAGCGTGCCTTTAAGTACGTTCCGGTGGCCAGTACCACAGCCTTTGCGTGATACACTGCCCCGGAGTAGGTCTTCACACCGGTAATCCTGTGATCTTCCACAATAATTTCAGAAACCTCCGCCTGGCGGATCGTCAGGTGATCCGTATTCTCCAGCGTATGACGCATCTGACGGCTGTAATCCTGCTTGTCTGCCTGCGCACGCAGGGAATGGACCGCCGGTCCCTTAGACTCATTTAACATTTTAGACTGGATAAAGGTCTTATCAATATTTTTTCCCATCTCGCCGCCCAGGGCGTCCAGTTCCCGAACAAGATGGCCCTTGGAGCTTCCTCCGATATTCGGGTTGCAGGGCATCAGGGCAATGCTGTCGACACTCACTGTAAACACAATGGTCTCCAGCCCCAGTCTTGCGCAGGCCAGTGCTGCCTCGCATCCTGCATGACCGGCACCGACCACTACAACATCATATGATTCTTCTAAATATGGCATAATTCTATTCCTTCCAGCTTTGCTGCAATTTTTTCCGACAGCCAGACTGTCTGCGTAATGCTTTCCAGACAGCCTGGCACCCTTGCATTCCTTTGTATACTATTTACCCATACAGAATTTTCCAAAAATCTCATTGACCAGATCATCTTCCACCGCTTCTCCAATGATTGTTCCAAGCTGCTCGTACGCATCCATCAGGTCAATGGTCAGAAAATCCTCCGGCATCTGATTTTCAATACTCTGTTTTACCATATACAGGCTGTTCAACGCATTCTGAAGCGCTGTCTTGTGCCGCACATTGGTAATCAGGACTTCATCATTAAAATCGATGCTTCCTTCATAAAAGAGATTCTGAATCGTTTTCTCCAGTTTGTCAATACCGGTCTCCTCTTTTGCAGAAATGGAAATCACCGTCTTTCCGGTCTTCTCCTGCAAAAGTTCCTCGCTGATCACCGTTTCCAGATCTGTCTTGTTTAACAGCACTACTGCCTTCCGGTCACGGATCAGGTCCATGATCTGGGCATCATTCTCATCCAGCTCCCGGGAACCATCCACAACATAAATGATCAGGTCCGCCTCATCTGCTGCCACCTTTGCCCGGTTCACACCGATCTGCTCCACCACATCATCAGTTTCCCGGATGCCGGCCGTATCAATGATATTTAAACTGATGCCATGCATGCGGATATGCTCTTCCAGCGTATCCCGGGTCGTTCCGGCAATATCCGTCACAATGGCGCGCTCCTCGCCAAGAAGTACATTCATCAAAGAAGATTTTCCCGCATTCGGCTTACCCAGGATTACCGTACGAATTCCCTCAGAAACCACTCTTCCGCTGTCCGCGGAGCGTACCAGCCTTTCCATCTCTCCGGTCATATCATCCAGCTTTCCGGATAATTCCGCCTCATATCCATCCAGGGAAATATGCTCCGGATCGTCTAACGCCGACTCAATAAACGCGATCTGATACAGAATCCGCTTCCGTAAATCCTTCACTTTTTTCGATACAGAGCCCTTTAACTGGCTCACGGAACTTTTCACCGCATAGTCATTCTGCGCGTTGATCACATCAATCACGGCCTCTGCCTGGGACAGATCGATCCGTCCGTTTAAAAAGGCCCGTTTGGTAAATTCTCCCGGCTCCGCCGGTCTTGCTCCATATTTGATTACTGTTTCCAGTATTTTTTTCATCACCAGGACACCGCCGTGGCAGTCAATCTCCACCGTGTCTTCCGCTGTGTAGCTGTGCGGTCCCCGCATCAGCATCACCAGCACCTCATCCAGCATCTCATCTCCGTCATGGATCATTCCATAATAGATCCGGTGGGATGGTGCCGTATTCAGATCAAAATTTGCCTTCTTTCCTGCAAAAATCCGGCTCACAATGGAAACCGCCTGGTCTCCACTCACCCGGATGATTCCGATTCCGGAACTGCTCATGGCCGTTGCAATGGCCGCAATGGTATCTGAACTTCTGTCTTTCAGCATGTTTTCCCTTTCATCCTGTTAACAGCAAAAACGGGTGTCAGGTGGTGGTCAAACCACTACCAGACACCCGTTCTGATGTGCTGCATTAAGCTCTGTTTTTACGCCTCATTTTCTGGTGCTGCTTCTTTCTTTTCAGCTGCAGCCTCTGCCTTTGGCGCTTTGTTCTCCGCGTTTCTGTTTCTTCCGCGATTATCACGGCGGGAACCGTAACGCTCTTTTCTTCCGCCTGCCGGAACCTCTTTCTTTAAAGAAATTACCACATGACGGAACGGATCCTCACCCTCACTCCGAGTCATAACATATTTGTCGTTCTGAAGTGCGGAGTGAATAATTCTTCTCTCATACGGATTCATCGGCTCTAAGGATACCGGATGCTTGGTCCGTTTTACCTTGTAGGAAATGTTCTTAGCCAGAGTCTCCAGCGTTTCTTTTCTTCTCTCACGGTAATTCTCGGTATCAAGCTTCACTCTTAAGTAGCCTTCGGTCTCCTTGTTTACCACAAGGCTTACCAGATACTGTAAGGAATCCAGAGTCTGTCCGCGCTTTCCAATGAGGATTCCCATGTCGTCACCCTCCATGGAAACCAGAAGTTCCCGGTCACTGGCATTGTATACTGTCTCAATGGAAACCTGCATACCCATAGCGCCAAATACCTGATCCAGGAATTCCTTCGCAGCCTTTTTCACTGCTTCCTCGTTGATCTTCACTGCTTTTTTCGGAGCTTCCTCTGCCGGAATCTCTTTGACTGCCTCCGGTGCTGCTTTCACAGCCTCATGCTTTACTGCCGGCTTCTCAGAAACCGGTGCTTTCGGAGCCGGAGCTGCTGCCTTTGCGGCTTCCGCTTTCTTTGCAGCCTCTGCTTTTTTAGCAGCTTCTGCCGCTGCGGCCTTTCTGGCCTCCTCGGCTTTTTTCGCCTCTTCCGCTTTCTTTGCTTCTGCGGCTTTTTTTGCCTCCAGCTTTTTCGCCTCGGCTGCTGCCTTCTCCTCCGCCTCGCTCATTACATAAGCACGGATGATACAGGGTTTCTTACCAAAGATGCCAAGCAGACCTGCGCTCTCCTTCTGTACCACTTCATAATGAAGATGCTCACTGGTCGTCTGCAGCTCAATCAATGCTTTTGTGATTGCCTCGTCCAATGTACTGGCAGAGATTGTAATCTTTCCATCCATGGTGCTACCCCCTTATTTATTGTTGTGTTTTTCGTTGTATCTGGCAACCATGTTGGCCTTGGATGCCAGACTGCCCGGCTTCGCATCCTTATTGTAATAGCTGTTGGACGCCTCCACCTGCTTTTTGCTCTTTTCAAGCTTCTCAGCGCGCTCCGCCTCTTCCCGTTCCTGAACTGCCTGCATATGCTTTAAGCTTGCAGTCGCGTTCTGGTTTACCTTCTGCGGCGGAAGGCCTTTTTTCGCGCGTTTCTTGTTTGCCTTTTCCACGTTCTTGCGGATCAGCTCGTCCATATCTACCTTATTCAGGTAAGAGTTTACAACCAGCTGCTGCAGTAACTGGAAGGTACTGCTGGCTACCCAGTAGATACCGATTGCTGCCGGGAAGGTAAAGCAGAAAAATACAGACATCAGCGGCATGGTTACATTCATGCTCTGCATCATCTGGGAGCCCATATCTTCCTCATTATTCTTCTTCGGCTGGGTTGCCATCATCAGCTTGGTGCTGGCGTACTGGGTCAGACCTGCCAGGATCGGGATCAGCCATGCCAGGTTCGGCACAAAGCTTCCGTTAAACGGGTTGGATGCCAGATTGATGCCCAAGAAAGTGTTCATTCTCTCGATGGTAGCTGCATTGTTTGAAATCACATCTGCCGCATTCGGGAATGCGGAAGCCAGATCTCCCCACTGAGCCGGATTCAGCTTGTAGAGAATATCAACCATCTTGTTGGCCAGAGCCTCACCGCTCACGCCGGTTAAGTCCCCGATCGGGTTAATGCCTGTTAACGAGATATTGTGGTCCGTCGCAAACTGAAGCAGATTTGCCGCAGCGCCCTCGCTCAGGGCAGACGCGGAAGAAGTTCCGGTCAGTGCGTAAACCACATTCATAAAATGTTCCTTTACCGGCATCACATAAGCCGGGATGCAATAGATCACGCGGTACAGCGCAAACAGGATCGGCATCTGGATCACAAGCTGGAGACATCCTCCGGTCATGGATGTGCCGTATTTCTCATAGACAGCCTTTGTCTCCACATTCATCTTCATCATGGAGTCGTTGTCTTTTTTGCCCTTATACTTTGCCTGAATAGCCTGAAGCTCAGGCTGCATGACAGCCATCAGCTTGGAGGCTTTCTGTTGCTTGATCGTCATAGGGAACATCAGTAATTTCACAACCAGGGTAAATAAAATAATGGATAAACCGATGTTAAGCACACCAAAGGAATTGGTGAACGTAACGAGTACATTCAGGATCCATCCCAGAATCTGGGAGATCGGACCAAGAATCGCCCCATGAACCTTCGTTAATACTAAGAAATCCAATGTGCTACCTCCTCATGTGTTACGGAACTGGATCATAACCGCCTTCTGCCCATGGATGACACCGCAGTATCCTCTTCACAGACAACCATAAACCTTTCACCACGCCGTACCTGGTAAGTGCCTCAATGGCGTATTGGGAGCACGTAGGCGTGTAAATACAGTGAGTTCTTACTTTTAACGGGGACAAAAAAATCTGATACCCGCGTATCATTAATATAAGAAGCTTTTTGATCAAACCTGCAATTCTGTTAATCATATTCTCACTTCGATTCTTTTTTTATGTTATGCAGTCCGCACAGGTGCATAAATGCACGCTCAATTGTCTTATAATCTGAGTCTTTTGCGGCAGCGCGCGCTACCACGATGATGTCTAATCCCTCTTCCAATGTGTCCCTGTTCAGCCGGAAACTCTCCCGCACCAGCCGGGCCAGGTGATGTCTCACCACGCTGTTTCCAACTTTTTTACTGACTGAGATTCCAATCCGGGACTGGGTTTTCTCAGTTTTTCTTACATACATGACCAACTGTCGGTTGGCATAGGATTTCGCAGTGCGGTAAATTGCCTGGAAATCAGAATTTTTCTTAATACTCGGAAATCGTTTCATCTCTTTACCATCTTATTATAATACAAAAGGCCACAATTTCTTGTGACCTTGATTCATTAAGCGGATAATTTCGCTCTTCCCTTTGCTCTTCTTGCAGCTAATACTTTTCTTCCACCTGGAGTACTCATTCTAGCTCTGAAGCCATGAACTTTGGATCTCTGTCTGTTCTTCGGCTGGAAAGTCATCTTCATGTTGCGGCACCTCCTTCTTTACATCGCTTATTTGATTGAACACATTACGACTATTTTAATTAAACATCTTCTCAATTATATAGAATTCATGCGGGTTCGTCAAGCCTTTTCTTTAAAAAGAATACACGGAAAATCCACAAAAAATCAAAGTTTGCAAAACGCTGCACACATACCAGGTGTTGATATTGTGAATAAGTTATCCACAAGTTGTGGATAAGTCTGTTGATAATTTTCACAAAACGGCTAAGATTTTTCGGTTTTCATTGAAAATCAGCGGTTTATGGTATACAATGTTTCTAGATTGGGTGCTTTCGCGTATCCACAAACAGGCCCATTTTTTTCCACACAGCCTGTGGATAGATTGATTAAATACAGGAGACTGAACGAATGTTAGAAACACTGAAAGAAAAATGGAATGAGATACTGAAATATTTAAAAGAAGAATATGACATCTCCGATGTCTCCTTTGACACCTGGCTTCTTCCATTAGAAGTTTATGCCCTGGAGCAGCCGGGAAACATTGTAAAGATCATCGTGCCGGATGCCAATTTTCTCGGATACATTAAGAAGAAATACAGCACCATGCTCATGGTATCCATCGCGGAAGTCACCGGCATCAAGTGTGATTCCGTCCAGTTTCTTGTGGAAGAAGACATTGTTCCGGAGCCTGCTGCCACAAACCAGCTCATCCAGAACAACACCAACACCGTCAGCCTGGCTACCTTACAGAATGCCAACTTAAACCCGAAGTACACCTTCGATACCTTCGTGGTCGGTGCCAACAACAACCTGGCCCACGCCGCATCCCTGGCTGTGGCCGAGTCTCCGGGTGAGATTTACAACCCGCTTTTTATTTACGGAGGCGTAGGTCTGGGCAAAACGCATCTGATGCACTCCATCGCGAACTTCATCTTAAAGAACAACCCGAAGGCCAAGATCCTTTACGTGACTTCCGAGAAGTTCACCAACGAGCTGATCGATGCGATCCGTAACAAAAACAACATTTCCACCACGGAATTCCGCGAAAAATACCGCAACAACGATGTCCTTCTAATCGATGATATCCAGTTCATCATCGGTAAGGAAAGTACCCAGGAGGAATTTTTCCACACCTTCAATGCGCTTCACGAAGCCAAAAAGCAGATCATCATTTCGTCCGATAAACCGCCGAAAGAGATCGAAACTCTGGAAGAACGGCTGCGCTCCCGTTTTGAGTGGGGCCTGACCGTAGACATCCAGTCCCCGGACTACGAAACCCGAATGGCAATTCTCCGCAAAAAAGAAGAAATGGAAGGTTACAATATAGATAATGAAGTAATCAAGTACATTGCCACCAACATCAAGTCCAATATCCGTGAGCTGGAAGGCGCTCTCACCAAGATCGTTGCCCTTTCCAAGCTGGAGAAAAACCGTGAGATCGACATTGAACTGGCTGAAAAAGCACTGAAAGATATCATTGCGCCGGGTGACAAACAGGAAGTGACCCCGGAATTCATCATCCAGATCGTTGCCGATCATTTTAACCTTACTCCGCTTGATATCATGTCCGCGAAGCGCAGCAAGGAAATCGTTTACCCACGCCAGATCGTCATGTATCTGTGCCGCACTATGACAGAAACCGGCCTTCAGAATATCGGCAAGGCGCTGGGCGGCCGTGACCATACTACCATTTTGCACGGCATCAAGACCATCAGTGCAGACCTGGAGAAGAATCCGTCCCTCCAGAACACCATTGATATCCTGAAGAAAAAGATCAGTCCGCAGTAGCATTTGGTTGACATAAAACATGGAGCCGCCTGCTTTCCCACTTATTCACATTTTTCTGTGGAAAAGCGGTGGATTCTCTGTGGGCAGCCTGTGGATGATTTTCAGGACAATTTTCTTCATTTTTTCACATGTGGATAACCTCCCGATCATCCAGAAGATTCAGGAGAGTTTTCAACAGCCTTATTCACTCCCCAAAATCCTTTTATTTTCTGGGCTGAACAGGCTTTTACACAAATCCACATCCCCTACTACGATTACGACGGAATTTTATTTTATATATCTTTAAAAAGACTCTGAACCGACAGAAAGGAAGTTATCAACATGAAGCTCGAATTCAAGAAAGATGCTCTCTTAAATGGAATCAACATTGTATCCAAGGCGATTCCTTCCAGAACGACCATGTCGATCCTCGAATGCATTCTCATCGACGCCGATGCCAGCGAAATCAAGCTCACCGGAAACGATATGGAGCTGGGAATTGAGACCAAAGTAGAAGGTTCCGTCCTGGAGCGAGGCAAAATTGCACTGGAAGCAAAGCTTTTTTATGAAATTATCAGAAAATTACCGGACGGAGACACCCCGGTAGTCATTACGTCTGACAATCGTTTCAATACCGTCATCGAATGTGAGAATGCAGTATTCAATATTCAGGGCCGCGACGGCGAAGAATTTTCCTATCTTCCTTACATTGAGCGCAACCAGCACATCAGTCTGACCCAGTTTACCTTAAAAGAGGCGATCCGTCAGACCATTTTTTCCATCTCTCCGAATGACAGCAACAAGATGATGGCAGGCGAACTTCTGGAAGTAAAAGATGATTTTCTCAAGGTGGTTTCCCTGGACGGACACCGGATCTCCATCCGCAACATTCAGTTAAAGGAACATTATGATAACCATAAGGTTATAGTACCGGGCAAAACCCTCTCCGAGATCAGCAAGATTCTGACCGGTGACAACGAGAAGGAAG
This sequence comes from Ventrimonas faecis, assembly GCF_040096075.1. Classification (NCBI taxonomy): domain Bacteria; kingdom Bacillati; phylum Bacillota; class Clostridia; order Lachnospirales; family Lachnospiraceae; genus Ventrimonas; species Ventrimonas faecis. The sequence goes on along the minus strand of NZ_JBBMFJ010000025.1, from coordinate 8,382 downwards.
TTCTTATTTATTTCAGCAAAAATCACATTTTGTTCGAATTTGACGATACGGTTGTGGTTTCCCGCCTGATCGACGGAGAGTATTTCAAGATTGACCACATGCTTTCCAGTGACTATGAGACCCGCGTGAAGTTAAACAAGCGTGATTTCATGGACAACATTGACCGCGCCATGATCCTGATCCGCGACAGCGACAGAAAGCCGATCATCATGAATGTGGAAGACAACAACGTGAATATGAAGGTGAAATCTGCCTTCGGTTCCATGAATGCCAATGTACCGGCGCACAAATCCGGCAAGGACATCATGATCGCGTTCAACCCGAAATTCCTGTTAGATGCGCTTCGCGTCATCGACGATGAGGATGTGGAGCTTTATATGATGAATCCGAAGTCCCCATGCTTCATCAAGGACGAAGAGGGAACCTACATCTATCTGATCCTGCCTGTAAACTTTATCAACGAGGCATAACACGGCGTTTAGAAAGGAAAATTATGGAAACCATTAAATTAAGAGACGAATATATCAAGCTGGGCCAGGCTTTAAAGGCAGCCGGCTTATGCGAATCCGGCGTAGATGCCAAGTACGCCATTGAGGACGGCCTGGTAAAGGTAAACGGAAACGTAGAGTATCAGCGCGGCAAAAAACTCCGCGACGGAGATGAAGTAACCTTTCAGGGAGAGACCATTCGGATTACATTATGATCATAGAGTCCATTGAGCTTCAGAATTACCGGAATTACGACCAACTACATATGGAATTTTCACCGGGTACCAATATCCTTTACGGAAACAATGCCCAGGGAAAGACGAACATTCTGGAGGCTGTCTATGTCTGCTGCACCACTAAGTCCCACCGCGGCAGCAAGGACCGGGAGATGATCCGCTTCCAGAACGATGAATCCCACATCAAGCTGACGGTGCGAAAGCGCGATGTGCCCTATCGCATCGACATGCACTTAAAGAAAAACAAAGCCAAGGGCGTGGCCATTAACGGGATTCCCATCCGCAGGGCCAGTGAATTGTTTGGCATTGTGAATGTGGTATTCTTTTCGCCGGAGGATTTAAACCTGATCAAAAACGGTCCGGCGGAGCGGCGTAAATTCATTGATCTGGAGTTATGCCAGTTAAACAAGCTGTACGTCCATTCCCTGGTGTCCTACAACCGGGTCCTGCTGCAGCGCAACAAACTGCTCAAGGAGCTGTTCTTCCATCCGGAGTATGAGGAAACACTGGATGTGTGGGATATGCAGCTGGTACAGTATGGAAAAGAAGTGATCCGGTTCCGGGAGGAATTTATCGGACAGCTCAATGAGATCATCTGTGAGATCCACCGGAAACTGTCTGGCGGCAAAGAAACCTTAAAGATCGTGTACGATCCCAACTCTGCGGCAGAAGATCTGGAGGCTGGCCTTGCGAGAAGCCGCAGTCAGGATGTGAAGCAGAAGACAACCCTTGTGGGCCCGCACCGGGATGACATCGGATTTTATATCGGTGACATTGACATCCGGAAGTTTGGTTCCCAGGGCCAGCAGCGTACCGCGGCGCTTTCCTTAAAGCTTGCGGAGATTGAGCTGGTAAAGAAACTAGTGCGCGATTATCCCATCCTGCTTCTCGATGATGTGCTCTCAGAGCTGGACGGGGAGCGGCAGAATCATCTTCTGTCTGCTATTGACCACATCCAGACCATGATCACCTGTACGGGACTGGAAGATTTTGTAAACAACCGTTTTCAGATGGATAAGCTGTTTTGCGTTGTAAACGGAACGGTGACCAGCGAAAACTGATGATATATTTTTTATTTTTTGACTAGGAGGAAACAACATGAGTGCAGAATACGGAGCAGACCAGATTCAGATTCTGGAAGGGCTGGAAGCGGTCCGGAAGAGACCTGGTATGTACATTGGCAGCACTTCGTCCAGGGGCCTGCATCACCTGGTTTATGAGATTGTAGATAATGCAGTAGATGAAGCCCTGGCTGGCTACTGTGACCGGATTGACGTCACCATCCATGAGGACAATTCCATCACAGTACTGGATGATGGACGCGGCATTCCGGTCGGCATTCAGAAAAAAGCCGGAATCCCGGCGGTGGAGGTTGTCTTTACCATCCTGCATGCCGGCGGCAAATTCGGCGGTGGAGGATACAAGGTATCCGGCGGCCTGCATGGCGTAGGCGCGTCTGTTGTAAATGCCCTTTCCACCTGGCTGGAGGTTCGCGTTTACCAGGACGGCAAGATTTACCAGCAGCGCTATGAGCGGGGCAAGGTCATGTACCCGTTAAAAGTAGTCGGTGAGTGCCCGGCAGACAAACATGGAACCGAGGTTCATTTCCTTCCGGATCCGGAAATCTTTGAGGAGACCGTGTATGACTTTGAGGTTCTGCGCATCCGTCTTCAGGAGACTGCGTTCTTAACCAAGGCCTTAAAGATCACCTTAAAGGATGAGCGCGAGGAGAAAAAAGAAAAGGTATTCCATTATGAGGGCGGCATCCAGGAGTTTGTCACCTATTTAAACAAGGGTAAGGCAGCGCTTTACAACAATGTCATTTACTGTGAGGGAACCCGCGACGGTGTGTTTGTTGAGGTTGCCATGCAGCACAACGATTCCTATACCGAGAATATTTATACCTTCGTTAACAACGTCAATACACCGGAGGGTGGTACGCATCTGGCAGGTCTGAAAAATGCCCTGACCAAGACCATCAACGATTACGCCCGCAAGAATAAGCTTTTAAAGGACAGCGAGCCGAACTTAAGCGGTGAGGATATCCGTGAGGGCTTAACCGCTATTGTCAGCATCAAGATCGAAGAGCCGCAGTTTGAGGGCCAGACTAAGCAGAAGTTAGGAAACAGCGAGGCTATGGGAGCGGTAAACAGCATCGTCAGTGAGCAGCTTACCTATTTCCTGGAGCAGAATCCGGCAGCAGCCAAAACCATCTGTGAGAAATCGGTTCTGGCACAGCGTGCCCGTGCGGCAGCAAGAAAGGCCCGCGATTTAACCAGAAGAAAAACTGCCTTAGAAGGCATGGCACTTCCTGGCAAGCTGGCAGACTGCTCTAATAAAGATCCGGAAAAATGCGAGATCTTTATCGTAGAGGGAGATTCCGCAGGCGGTTCTGCAAAGACTGCCCGCTCCAGAGATACCCAGGCCATCCTTCCGCTGCGAGGCAAAATCTTAAACGTAGAGAAGGCGAGACTGGATAAGATCTATGCCAACGCCGAGATCAAAGCCATGATCACCGCCTTTGGTACCGGAATTCACGATGATTTCGATATTTCCAAGCTGCGTTACCACAAGATCATCATCATGACCGATGCGGATGTGGACGGCGCGCATATCAGCACCCTGATGCTGACCTTCTTATACCGCTTCATGCCGGAGCTGATCAGGCAGGGACATGTATACCTGGCACAGCCGCCGTTATACAAGCTGGAGAAGAACAAGAAGATCTGGTATGCCTACAGTGATGAAGAGCTGGCCCAGATCATCAAGGAAGTCGGCCGTGATAATAACAATAAGATCCAGCGATACAAAGGTCTGGGTGAGATGGACGCAGAGCAGCTCTGGGAGACTACTATGGATCCGGAGCGCCGTATCCTCCTGCGCGTCAACATGGACGATGATGTGGCATCCGAACTGGATCTGACCTTCACCACCTTAATGGGCGATCAGGTTGAGCCGCGCCGTGAGTTCATTGAGGCCAACGCGAAATACGTACAGAACCTGGATATCTGATGCAGCATGGGAACATGCGGCAGGAAAGCGTGGCAGCATGCGCTTTCTGATGGAATGAGACAACAAGGAGAACAATATGGAACCAAATATTTTTGATAAAGTTCATGATATAGACTTGAAATCCACCATGGAAAAGTCCTATATCGATTATGCCATGAGCGTTATCGCGGCCCGCGCCCTGCCGGATGTGCGGGATGGTTTAAAGCCGGTTCAGCGCCGTGTGCTTTACTCGATGATCGAGCTGAACAACGGACCGGATAAGCCTCACAGAAAATGCGCGCGTATCGTCGGCGATACCATGGGTAAATATCACCCGCACGGTGACAGCTCCATTTATGGAGCTCTTGTAAATATGGCGCAGGAATGGTCTACCCGTTATCCGCTGGTAGACGGTCATGGAAACTTTGGTTCCGTGGACGGCGATGGCGCTGCAGCCATGCGATACACCGAGGCCCGCTTAAGCAAGATCTCCATGGAGATGCTGGCAGACATCGGAAAAGATACCGTAGACTTTATCCCGAACTTCGATGAGACTGAGAAAGAGCCGGTTGTTCTTCCGTCCAGATACCCGAACCTTCTGGTAAACGGCACCACCGGTATCGCAGTCGGCATGGCTACCAATATCCCGCCGCACAATCTGCGTGAGGTCATTGGTGCTGTGGTAAAGCTGATCGACAACCGCATTGAGGAGGACCGTGACACCACTCTGGAAGAAATTCTGGAAATCGTAAAAGGACCAGATTTCCCGACTGGCGCTACCATTCTTGGCAAGGCCGGCATTGAGGAAGCTTACCGTACCGGCCGCGGCAAAATCCGTGTGCGTGCGGTATCCGATATCGAGACTCTGCCAAATGGCAAGAGCCGCATTGTGGTAACTGAGCTTCCATATCTGGTAAATAAGGCAAGACTGATCGAAAAGATTGCAGAGCTGGTGAAGGAAAAACGCGTGGACGGCATCACCGACCTGCGTGATGAGTCCGACCGTCAGGGCATGCGCATTGTCATTGAGCTGCGCCGTGACGTGAACGCCAATGTCATCTTAAACCAGTTGTTAAAGCACACCCAGCTGCAGGATACCTTTGGTGTCATCATGCTGGCCCTGGTCAACAACGAGCCGAAGGTCTTAAATCTTCTGGAGATGCTGAAATATTACCTGCAGCATCAGGAAGACGTCGTGACCCGCCGGACCAAATATGACTTAAACAAGGCAGAGGAGCGCGCTCACATTTTACAGGGCTTGCTGATCGCGTTAGACCACATTGATGAGGTCATCCGCATCATCCGTGGTTCTGAAAATGTTCAGATCGCGAAGCAGCAGTTGATGGAGCGCTTCGGCTTAAGCGATGCCCAGTCCCAGGCTATCGTAGACATGCGTCTGCGTGCGCTGACCGGTCTGGAACGCGAGAAGCTGGAAAATGAATATAAAGAGTTAATGGCAAAGATCGAGGAGTTAAAGGCTATCCTTGCTGATGAGAAAAAGCTGCTTGGCGTCATCCGCGAAGAAATCCTTGTCATCTCCGATAAATATGGTGATGACCGCAGAACCGCCATTGGTTTCGATGAGTTCGATATGTCCATGGAGGATCTGATCCCGAATGAGAACACCATTGTGGCTATGACAAAGCTCGGCTACATCAAGCGCATGAGCGTGGACAACTTTAAGAACCAGAACCGCGGCGGCAAGGGCATCAAGGGCATGCAGACCATCGATGAGGATTACATTGAGGATCTGCTGTTAACCAAGACCCATAACTACATCATGTTCTTTACCAACAAGGGCCGTGTATACCGCCTGAAGGCATACGCAATCCCGGAGGGCAGCCGTACAGCCCGCGGAACCGCCATCATCAATCTCCTGCAGCTTCAGCCGGAGGAGAAGATTACGGCGATCATTCCGGTGAAGGAATACCATGAGACGGATTATCTGTTTATGGCTACCCGTGGCGGCATGGTCAAGAAGACTCCGGTGAAGGAATATGAGAATGTCCGTAAGAATGGCCTGCAGGCCATTGTCCTGAAGGACAATGATGAGCTGATCGAGGTAAAGGCAACGGATAACACCAAAGATATCTTCCTGGTAACGAAGAAGGGCCAGTGCATCCGGTTCCATGAAACCGATGTACGTGTGACCGGACGTGTTTCCATGGGTGTCATTGGCATGAAGTTAAATGAGGGTGATGAAGTTGTCGGCATGCAGATGGATACCCAGGGCGAAAAGCTTCTGATCGTATCGGAGAACGGCATGGGCAAGCGCACACCGATTGAGGAGTTTACAGCCCAGAACCGCGGTGGTAAGGGCGTGCTCTGCTATAAGATCACTGAGAAGACCGGAGATATCGTAGGAGCAAAACTGGTACACGATGATCACGACATTATGATGATTACCAATGAAGGCGTTGTGATCCGTATTTCTGTGGAAGATATTTCTGTGATCGGAAGAAATACCTCCGGTGTGAAGCTGATGAACATCGACCAGAATTCCGATATCCGCGTGGCAAGCATTGCGAAGGTACGCGATGATGGAGAAAAGTCTGAGGGAGATGGCATTGAGGAGCTGGAGCTTTCTGAGGAACATCCGGAAGAAACAAAGGAACAAAATGAGCAGTAATTTATAAAGGCAACGAAGGGGACATGCTGCCGGCTGTTTTGGCAGCTGGCGCCATGTCCCTTTTTTGTGCACATTGAGGGAGGCGCCAGCAGCGCGTCCGCTGATTTTATTTCTGAAATAGAAATGCTTGTGAAAAGGAGCGGTCAGGAAACATGTTGAGAACAGTAAATGTAAAAGAAGTTACGGCTGCGATTAAGGAAATGTGTATCGAGGCAAACCATTTCCTGTCAGAGGATATGGCAGCACGCATGAAGAAAGCGGTTGAGGAAGAACAGTCTCCTCTTGGAAAACAGATTTTAACCCAGCTGCAGGAAAATCTGCAGATCGCGGGAGATGATATGATCCCAATCTGTCAGGATACCGGTATGGCAGTGGTCTTTATCAAAGTTGGGCAGGAAGTCCATTTCGAGGGAGGCAGCCTGACAGATGCCATCAACCAGGGCGTCCATGACGGTTATGTAGATGGCTTTTTAAGAAAGTCTGTTGTGAAAGATCCGATTCTCAGGGAAAACACAAAGGACAATACTCCGGCTATCATTCACTATGAAATCGTGGAGGGAGACCAGATCGACATTACCCTGGCGCCGAAGGGCTTTGGCAGTGAGAATATGAGCCGTGTATTCATGCTGAAACCTGTAGATGGCATTGAGGGTGTTAAGAACGCCATTCTGACCGCGGTTAAGGATGCAGGTCCGAATGCCTGCCCGCCTATGGTCGTGGGTGTCGGCATCGGCGGCACATTTGAAAAGTGTGCCATCATGGCAAAGCATGCCCTTACCAGAAACTTAAACGAGCATTCGGATATTCCGTATGTAGCAGATCTGGAAAAAGAGATGCTGGAGCGGATCAATGGCCTTGGAATCGGACCAGGCGGACTGGGCGGCACGGTAACAGCGCTCTCTGTTAATGTAGAGACTTACCCGACCCATATTGCCGGACTCCCGGTAGCCATTAATATCTGCTGTCACGTAAACCGCCACGCACACCGTGTATTATAGAAGGAGATTCCTATGGACAGAAAAATTCAGGTACCGATCAGCAAAGAAGATGCAAAGAGTCTGAGAGCGGGAGACTATGTATACCTGACTGGAACCATCTATACCGCAAGAGATGCTGCTCATAAACGGATGCAGGAGGCACTGGATGCAGGGCAGCCACTTCCCATTGAAATGGACCGCAATGTTATCTATTATATGGGACCATCCCCGGCAAGAGAGGGAAGACCCATCGGTTCCGCCGGCCCGACTACTGCAAGCCGTATGGATAAGTATGCGCCGAAACTGATTGATCTGGGACTGGGAGCTATGGTTGGAAAAGGAAAACGCAGCCAGGCAGTCATTGATGCCGTAGTGAGAAATGGCTGTGTGTACTTTGCTGCGGTAGGCGGGGCCGGCGCGCTGCTTTCCAAACGCATTCTTTCTTCTGAGGTTGTTGCCTATGACGATCTTGGAACAGAAGCAATCCGCAGACTGGAAGTAGAAGATTTCCCGGTTATTGTTGTGATTGATTCTGAGGGCAATAACCTGTATGAAACCGCAATTCAGCAGTACGCGAAAAAAAATTAAAAATGTGGTTGACAAAGTAATACTCGTACTATATAATAGGCTATGCGTCTGAAAACGCAAGTGGACAGCGCAAAATCATATGGAATTATGAAATTCGGAGAAATACTCAAGAGGCCGAAGAGGCGCCCCTGCTAAGGGTGTAGGTCGGGCAACCGGCGCGAGGGTTCAAATCCCTCTTTCTCCGCTCAATTCCAGATGATTCTTTTTTTCTCAGAAGGACAAAGCGTCTAAAAAGAAAAATAAAAAAGTTGTTGACAAACGCGTGAACATCTGGTAAGATATAACACGCTGCTGAAAACAGCAAAGCGAATCTGAAAAGATTCAAAAAGAAAATAAAAAAGTTGTTGACAAAGCGAAAACGATGTGATAGAATATTGAACGTTGCCGCTGAGAACAGCAACAACATGAACCTTGAAAATGAAAGATTGAACAGTGTTTAAAACCCTGAAAATTCTAATAAAAAAGAGTCCTGG
>NZ_JBBMFJ010000024.1:0-62170 GCF_040096075.1 Ventrimonas faecis | reverse complement strand
ATCGGTCTGCAGGCGCGTAGGTAATGGAAGCCACTACCTTTTTTGTGCCTGAGACCGATTGTTTCCGATACTATTTTAAAATTTAATCTCTTTCCCTTCCAGCCTCCACTGTCTGAACTCCGCGGATGCGGACAGCAGCAGGTCGGAGGAGGAATTCAGGGCGGTTTCTACGGAATCCTGGATGACTCCGATGATGAAGCCAACGCCGACTACCTGCATGGCAATGTCATTCGGAATACCGAACAGGGAACATGCCATCGGGATGAGCAGCAGGGAACCACCGGCTACACCGGATGCGCCGCAGGCAGACAGAGCAGCCAGGACACTTAAGATGATGGCACTCGGGATATCTACGGAAATGCCAAGGGTGTGGGCGGTTGCCAGTGTCATAACGGTGATGGTAATAGCCGCGCCGTCCATGTTGATGGTTGCGCCAAGCGGGATGGTAACGGAGTAGGTATCCTTATCCAGGCCCATTTCCTTGCAGGCTTCCATGTTGATCGGGATGTTCGCCGCGGAGCTTCTGGTGAAGAACGCGGTGATGGCGCTTTTCTTTAAGCATTTAAAGATCAGCGGATACGGATTTTTGTGGATGCACCAGAACACCAGGATCGGGTTGGTTACAAAGTAAATGAACAGCATGGAGCCGACCAGTACAGCCAGCAGTTTTCCGTATTCGGTGAAAATGGAAAGGCCGTTTTCCGAAACGGTGCTGAATACCAGACCCATGATACCAAACGGAGCGAAGCTGATGATCCAGGTGACTACTTTTGCCAGACCAGTGGAAATCTCATCAAACATGGTCTTGGTCGTTTCGCTGGCACCGCGCAGGCCAATGCCGAACAGCACAGCCCATACCAGAACGCCGATGTAATTGGCACTTACAATAGACTGAACCGGGTTGCTTACCATATTCAGAAGCAGGGAGCTTAATACCTCCACAATGCCTTCCGGAGCAGCCAGGTCGGATGCGCCCTCAGTCAGCGTCAGGGTGATGGGGAACATCATGCTGGCAATTACCGCAATGACAGCAGCCAGGAAGGTACTGAACATATACAGAACAATAACGGTACGAATGACGCCGCCGTGGCTCTTACCGGAGTGACACAGAGAACTGATGACCAGGAAGAATACCAGAAGCGGAGCAATCGCTTTTAACGCGCCTACAAAAACGCTGCCGAGGATGGCAATGCCGGAAAACTGCGGAACCGCAACACCCAGGATAGCGCCGATGATCAGGCCGGCAACAATCCGCTTTACAAGACTGATGCCGCACCAGGTTTCAAAAAGCTTTTTCATAATCTTTCCTCTTTCCTTTGCAATGGATTCGCGGGCGAAAGCCCGAAGAGCATTATACACAATTTGCATAAGAAATACAAATGTTTTTTTTATGCGGACATTTCGAGCAAAATGTCGTTGAGGTACTGTAGATGGACCGATATTTTCGGAACGGTAACTCGTTGGTATCACAGGAAAAAGAAAGAAAATTGTAATAGGATATCCTGTTTTTTTGTGATATTCTTTAATCAGAAAATAAATATGGAGGGATTGCAATGAAATATCAGATTATTGGAAGCACCATGCCGGCAGTGGAGATTTTATTTGAGCAGAGCGGAGAGAGCATGTACACCCAGTCCGGCGGCATGGCCTGGATGACCGAAGGTATCGATATGTCCACGAATGCCCGCGGCGGACTCATGAAGGGAATCGGACGCATGTTTGCCGGTGAGTCCCTGTTTGTGGCTACGTATCGCGCGCAGCAGCCGGGAACTATGATCGCGTTTGCCTCCACCGTTGCAGGCAACATTCTTCCGGTGGATGTAGGAGCAACCGGAGGACTCATTTGCCAGAAGGATGCATTTCTTTGCGCACAGGAGAGTGTAAACTTAAATGTAACATTTACAAAAAAATTGTCCGCGGGTCTGTTTGGCGGAGAAGGCTTCATTTTGGAAGAACTGAGTGGAAGCGGCATGGCCTTTCTGGAAATTGATGGTGACAAGGTTGTAAAGACCCTGCAGCCGGGGGAGGTTCTGAAAGTAGACACCGGAAATGTCGTAGCATTTGAAAAGACCGTTCAGTACGAAATCGAGACTGTAAAAGGCCTTGGAAACATTGTTTTCGGCGGAGAAGGACTTTTCCTTACCAAACTGACCGGACCAGGTAAAGTTGTGCTCCAGACCCAGAATATTGCTGAGTTTGCAGGCCGTCTTTCCCGCTATATTCCGACCAGCTCCTCGAAGTAATTGCGGGCGGCACTTGACATTTTGCCGTAACCCCTTTATAATGCGGTATATTAGCACGTAAGTAATTACGCATATACTCAAGGCATGGAAGGGAACAAGTAACAGTTCGAGGTACCGCACAGAAAGCAGCCGGCAGATGAGAGGCGCGCGGGAACCGCACTGCGAATACATCCTGGAGCCGCGCACCGAACGGACGATTACATGGGGTTTCAGTAGGCTGCGCCGGATCACAGCATCCGTTATCAGGCTGGAACAAAGGTGGCATGCAGCCCGGCAGGTTTCTGCCGAAGGCTGACAGGTTTTCTCTTTGTTCGCTGAGACAGGCAGTGCAAGCTGTTTGTGAAGTAAGGTGGTAACACGAGAACGTCCCTCGTCCTTTCTGGCTCCGGCCAGGAGGACGAGTTTTTTTTACCGCAAAAGCAAGAATCGAAAAGGAGAACTCATTATGAACTGTTACGAAGAGCTGGTAGCCCGTGGCCTCATTGCCCAGGTTACAAACGAAGAAGAAATCAAAAAAATGGTAAACGAAGGAAAGGCAACCTTCTACATCGGTTTTGACCCGACCGCAGACAGCCTGCACGTTGGCCACTTCATGGCCCTGTGCCTGATGAAACGTCTGCAGATGGCAGGCAACAAGCCGATCGCCCTCATCGGCGGCGGTACCGGTATGATCGGTGATCCGTCCGGACGTACCGACATGAGAAAGATGATGACCCCGGAGATGATCCAGCACAACTGTGACTGCTTCAAGCAGCAGATGAGCCGTTTCATCGACTTTTCCGATGGCAAGGCCCTCATGGTTAATAACGCAGAATGGCTGTTAAAGTTAAATTACGTAGAGCTGCTGCGTGAGGTTGGCGCATGCTTCTCCGTTAACAACATGCTGCGCGCAGAGTGCTACAAGCAGCGCATGGAGAAGGGCTTAAGCTTCCTGGAGTTTAACTATATGATCATGCAGAGCTACGATTTCTATATGTTATACCAGAAGTACGGCTGCAACATGCAGTTCGGCGGCGATGACCAGTGGAGCAACATGTTAGGCGGTACCGAGCTCATTCGCCGTAAGTTGGGCAAGGACGCGCATGCCATGACCATCACCCTGCTGTTAAACTCCGAGGGCAAGAAGATGGGCAAGACCCAGTCCGGCGCTGTATGGTTAGACCCGAACAAGACCACTCCGTTCGAGTTCTACCAGTACTGGAGAAACGTGGCAGATGCCGATGTCTTAAAGTGCCTGCGCATGCTGACCTTCCTGCCGCTTGAGCAGATCGACGAGATGGACAAGTGGGAAGGCAGTCAGTTAAATACCGCAAAAGAGATCCTGGCCTACGAGCTGACCAAGCTGGTTCACGGCGAGGAAGAGGCAGAGAAGGCACAGACCGCAGCCCGCGCGCTGTTCAGCGGCCAGGGCAGCCTGGAGAATATGCCGTGCCATAACTTAACCGATGAGGACTTCACCGATGGCAGCATCGACATTCTGGCAGTCCTGCAGAAATCCGGCCTGGCTCCGACCCGTTCCGAGGCAAGAAGAAACGTAGAGCAGGGCGGTGTATCCGTAAACGGCGAGCCGGTTAAAGATATCAAGGCATCCTACACCAAGGCAGATTTTGCCGGTGATGGCATGGTTGTAAAACGTGGTAAGAAGAAATTCATGAAGGTAACTGCTGAGTAAAGAAAGGAAAAGGGGCTGTCGCAAAATTGTCCCAGACACGTTCCCATATCGTTGTTCGAGATGCGCGCAACCGGATATGTGGAACGTTCCTGGTCCGGTTTTGCGACAGCCCTTTCCTATATATATTATATATGAGGATTCTATGACAACATTTACAGATAAATATCAGGTGCTAAAGCAGGTTTTCGGTTACGACAGTTTCCGGCCCGGCCAGGAGCACCTGATCGATGCCATCCTTGCGGGAAAGGATGTGCTTGGCATCATGCCGACCGGTGCGGGAAAATCCATCGTGTACCAGGTCCCGGCCCTTTTGTTTCCGGGCATCACCCTGGTGATCTCGCCCCTCATCTCCCTGATGAAAGACCAGGTGGAGGGTTTAAACCAGGCCGGTGTCCATGCGGCTTATTTAAACAGCTCCCTGACCCAGAACCAGTATTTTAAGGCGCTGGATTTCGCGAGGGCAGGGCGTTATCCCATCATCTACGTGGCACCGGAGCGGCTTTTGACCGACAGCTTCCTCTCCTTCGCCCTGAACGCAAACATCTCCATGGTGGCGGTGGATGAGGCGCACTGCGTCTCCCAGTGGGGACAGGATTTCCGTCCCAGCTATCTGAAAATTACGGAATTCATTGACCGGCTGCCGGTGCGCCCGGTGGTCAGTGCCTTTACCGCAACCGCCACCAAAGAGGTGCGGGATGATATCATCGACATTTTACAACTGCGGGAACCATCTGTGGAGACCACCGGCTTTGACCGGAAAAACTTATACTTTGGGGTCATGACGCCAAAGGACCGTTATGGGGCCATTCACCATTATCTGGAAACTCATCCGGGGGAGAGCGGCATCATCTACTGCCTGACCCGCAAAAACGTAGAAGAAATTTGTGAGCGTCTGCGGGCAGATGGCTTTGCGGCAACCCGGTATCACGCGGGCTTAAGCGATGCGGAGCGGCGGCAGAACCAGGATGATTTCCTGTATGACCGCTCCCCTATTATGGTAGCCAGCAACGCCTTTGGCATGGGCATTGACAAATCCAACGTGCGGTTTGTGCTGCACTGCGGTATGCCGAAAAACCTGGAATCCTACTATCAGGAGGCCGGAAGAGCCGGGCGTGACGGGGAACCGGCGGAGTGCATCCTCTACTACAGCGGCCAGGATGTCATCACCAATCAGTTTTTCATTGAAAACAGTCAGGAAAACCAGGAACTCGATCCGTACACGGCGCAGATTGTAAAAGAGCGGGACCGCGACCGGCTGCGGAAGATGACCTATTACTGTTATACCAATGAATGCTTGCGGGAGTATATCCTCAGGTATTTCGGAGAATACGGTTCTTCCTGTTATTGTGGCAACTGCCAGAACTGCCTGACCCAGTATGAGGAGGTGGATGTGACCGAGTATGCCATTGGCCTCATTGGCTGTGTGGCGGCCTGCAGACAGCGCTATGGCGTAAATGTGGTTCTGGATACCCTGCGGGGCGCAAAGACGGCGAAGATCCGCCAGTACCATATGGACGAACTGCCCCAGTATGGCCAGTTCGCAAAGGTTCCTGCTTACCGCATGCGCCAGATACTGAACTATCTGCTGATGCATGATTACTTAAGCGTAACCGATGACACCTACGCCATCCTGCAGCTGACGGCAAAGTCCGCGCAGCTTCTGGATCCGGAACAGCAGGCAGAGCACGGCCTGCTCATTATGAAAATGGCAAAGGAGCAGGACAAGGCACCGAAGGAATCTGCCGATACCAAAGGCAAAAAGAAGAAACTCAAAACCGCGGCTTCCGTGGTGCTTACAGAGGAAGAAGAAGCCCTGTTTGAGGCACTGCGCGGTTTGCGCACCGAGATTGCGAGAGAAGAGAGCGTGCCGCCTTACATTGTATTTTCTGACAAGACTCTGGTGCTCATGTGCCGTCTGCGTCCGAAGAATAAGACGGAAATGCTGGAGGTATCCGGTGTAGGAGAGCACAAGTTTGAGAAGTACGGAGAACGATTCCTGTGGCGGATTGCAGAGCATGTGTGAGCAGCAAGGACAGAGAAGTGCGCGAAGCAGGAAAAACGGACGTTCACACGTTGTGCAAACAGTAACGGAAACGATGGAAAGGAGTCATCTATAATATATATGGAAGAAAAAAATCAGAACAGAAATCAGAATCTGGATGTGAACCCGGAGCAGCAGACACCCCACAAGCGCCGTGTCCGCTACAAAGGAACTCATCCGAGAAGATTTGAAGAGAAATACAAGGAATTGAACCCGGAAAAATATGCGGACACCATTGAGCATGTCATTCAGAAGGGCGGCACACCGGCGGGCATGCACATCTCCATTATGGTAAAGGAAATTCTGGATTTTCTGCAGATCAAGCCGGGACAGAAAGGCCTGGATGCCACGCTGGGCTACGGCGGTCACACCCGTGCCATGTTAGAGCAGCTGCATGGCGAGGGCCACATTTACGGCCTGGACGTGGATCCGATTGAGTCGGTGAAGACGAAAAAGCGACTGGAGGATCTGGGGTTTGGCGAGGACATCATGACCGTGCGGCAGATGAACTTTGCCGACATCGACCAGATTGCAGAGGAGGTTGGCCCGTTCGACTTTATTCTGGCCGACCTTGGCGTGTCCTCCATGCAGATCGATAACCCGGAGCGTGGTTTTTCCTACAAATTTGACGGCCCGCTGGACCTGCGCTTAAATCCGCAGGCAGGCATCTCCGCAGCAGAGCGCCTGAAAGAAGTCGACCGGGAAGAACTGGCCGGTATGCTGGTGGAAAATTCCGATGAGCCATATGCGGAGGAGATTGCCCGCTGCATCACCGGAGCCATTCGCCGTGGCGAAAAGGTAGACACCACCACGAAAGTGCGGGAGCTGATTGAGCAGGCCCTTAGCTTTATTCCGGAAAAAGAGCGGAAAGAAGCCGTGAAAAAAGCATGCGCAAGAACCTTTCAGGCCTTGCGCATTGATGTGAACAGTGAATTTGAGGTACTTTACGCCTTCCTCGACAAGCTGCCCCACGTGCTGGCACCAGGCGGCCGCGTGGCCATCCTCACCTTCCATTCCGGCGAAGACCGTATGGTGAAGAAATCCTTCAAGCAATATCAGAAGGCAGGACTCTACTCCGAAATCGCAGACGATGTCATCCGCCCGTCTGCCGAGGAATGCGTCCGCAACAGCCGTGCAAGGTCTACAAAACTGCGGTGGGCCGTGCGCGCAAAATAAAAATTGTACTTTACATCCGGATCAGTTCATAATCCCGGCTTCCCAGTCCAATCTTTTCTGCGTGATCAAGGCAGGATTTCCACTCGGATTCCGGGGTAGAGTTGGTGAAGTGGTCGTGGTGGTCGTGAAAGTCCGGGTCTGCCAGATGTTTAGCCAGCTGGCTTCCCGGCATAGGCTGTGCGGCCATGCAGGCATCGACGCAGGCCTGATCCAGTGCCAGCGGATCGAAGGAAGCGAACATGCCGATATTTGGCAGAATCGGTACATCATTCTCACCGTGACAGTCACAGTTCGGGGAAACATCCACGATCAGGGAAATGTGGAAGTTCGGGCGTCCGTCTACCACAGCCTTGGTGTACTCCGCCATGCGGCAGTTTAACAGCGCGTTGGCATTGTTGTTATCGAAGATGATGGCATCAAAGTTGCAGGCACCCAGGCAGCGTCCGCAGCCAACACAGTTGTCCTGGTTCACGTGCATTTTCCGGGTTGCTTCATCGAATACCAGGCCGCCGTTGGCGCATTCCTTCTGACAGCGTCTGCAGCCGCGGCACATGCTTTCCTCAATGTGCGGCTTGCCGCTGCAGTGCTGCTCGGTTTTTCCGGCGCGGGAGCCGCAGCCCATACCAATGTTTTTGATGGTACCGCCAAAGCCGGTCATCTCATGGCCCTTAAAATGAGTCAGGCTGATGAAAACATCGGCATCCATAATGGCACGGCCGATCTTTGCGGCCTTGACATACTCGCCGCCGTTTACCGGCACTTCTATATCATCGGTTCCCTTTAAGCCGTCTCCGATGATGACCGGACAGCCGACGGAAAGCGGGGTAAAGCCATTCTCCCAGGCACACTCCAGATGCTCCAGGGCATTCTTTCTACTGCCCGGATACATGGTGTTGCAGTCCGTCAGGAACGGCTTTCCACCCAGCTCCTTTACCACATCGGCAACCGCTTTGGCGTAGTTCGGGCGAAGATAGCTGATGTTGCCCAGCTCACCGAAATGCATCTTGATGGCAACAAATTTACCGTCCATGTCCAGATCAGCAATGCCGGCCTTTTTGATGAGTTTTTTCAGCTTGGTGGGCAGGCTGTCACCAAACGCAATCGTGTGAAAATCGGTAAAATATACTTTAGATTTTTCCATGGTATGTAACTCTCCTTCTATCATAATAGTAATCCTGAGGATTTCTGAGAGGTATTTTATAATAACTGAGAAAAAATATCAATGAGCTTTTGCGGATTATTCCGAATCATTTAGAAAACTATCTGGCTATCTGGCAAATTTTTTACATTTTGATTGATTTTTGTCATGGAAACGTGTACTATAAAAAAGACAAAGATATAAGTAAATAGTGACAGGCAGTTTGAAGAAGGTTACTGTTGGCCGCACATGGGAACAGTAACAGGAAAAGGACAGGTGGCTTGCGTGGAAGGACAGACAGAAATGAAACCAGATAAGATTTATATTCAGATGCTTGGAAACTTTAGTATGGTGTATCAGGGAAAGCAGATTCAGCTTGGAAAATGGCTGAGCGCGAAGATGATCCATCTGCTCCTGCTTTTAATCTGCAGCAGGGAAGAGGGGGTCAGCCGTGAGGAACTGATCCGCCGGCTCTATGATGCCGACGAAACGGACAATCAGGCGAGCAATTCCCTGCGCGCCATGATTTTCCGGCTGCGCCGCAGTATTCAGGAATCGGGACTGCCGGAGGGAGAGTACATCTCCACAAAGGGCGGCCGCTACACCTGGACCAACCAGCCGCTGGAAACAGAACTGGATGTAGAAACATTTCAGAAGCTCGTCAAGGCAGCCTTTGAGGAGGTAGATCCAAAGCTTCGCGCGGATCTGTTAAAAACTGCCTGTCGCTTCTATGGCGGAGACTTCATGCCGGATATGGTGTCAGACGAGTGGGTAGGAAAGACGAGCTGGCGCTACCGGGAACTGTATATGCGCAGCCTGCGGGAGCTGAGCCGCCAGCTGAAAAAGCAGAAACGGTATGAGGAGCTTTTGAAAGAATGCGAGCGGGTACTGGCTAATTATCCGCTGGAAGAATGGCAGAGAATGAAAATGGAATGCCTCATTTCCATGAAGCGTTACCGGGAAGCGGCAGCGTATTATGAGGCGCTGGAGCAGGAAGCCAGACAGACCTGCAGCCCGTTCATGTCCGGAGAACTGAAAGAAAAATATCTGAAGGCAAAGCATATGATCCAGTACGAGTCCGCTGACCTGGATCAGATTCAGGCCGATCTGGCCCGCGAGCCGGAACAAAAAGGCGCGGTATCCTGTGAGTATCTGGAGTTTGCGGATATTTACCGGTATCTGAACCGGGTATTTGCCCGCGAAGGCATCACATCACAGCTGCTCCTTCTAACACTGGCCGATGAAAACGGAGTGGCCCCAGAGTCATCTACGGAGCTGGAAAGTGCCCGTTCCGCTGTAGAATATGCCATTCGAAAAACACTCACCCGTTCGGATCTCTGCACCCGCTACGGCAACAATCAGTATCTGGTGCTGTTAAGCAGCCCGGAACTGCGAAATGGAAAGAAAGTCCAAAACAGCATGCGGAAATATTACGAAGAAGCCAGCCGCAACGCACAGATTCAGCTGAAATGCGAACAAAGTGCGGTGAAGCTGGAAGACAAGTAGACCAGCGGAAAAACAAAGCAGAATAAACCAGGAGCGACATGTCCTTGTGGGAAATGTTGCTCCTGGTTTTGCTTTGGAGAAAAAGTAAAGAACATCAGTGTGTAATTGAAAAATACGAAGTCTGAACCGGTAATAAATCCTTAAGAGAAACGTTCGCAATAATCAATGGTAATTAAGAACTCTCTCTGGTATACTGTGGGTGTGTGAAGGAAGCAGTTGGATCCTGTAACCAAAACGATGCGGCGGGGAATATGCTATGGCACATGTTCACGCCGGACCACGATTACAGACAAGGAGATAGAATTTATGAGCAGAAAAAATAATAAAACCATTACCGCCATTGGCATGGCAGCGTTTATGACTGCGACGGGAGTTCTGACCGCCATGGCGGCTCAGTCCCCGACCATTGTAGCCGGAAGCGGCATGAGCCAGAGCGGAGCAGCGGGCCCGGGCGTGCAGAGCCCGGAGGCGCAGGAGCAGGCACCCATCTGGGGAACCATCATCAGTGTGGACAACGGAAGCATCGACATGGAGTGTCCGTCCGGCAACGTGTTTGAGGGCGAGGTCATTGTGAATATTTCCGGAGATACCCTGATTCTGGACGGTGAGAACGGTTATCCGGTTGAGGCAAAGGATCTGCAGGCGGGCGAGACGGTGTATGCCTACATCGGACCGGCCATGACCATGAGCCTGCCGCCGCAGACGAACGGAGAAGTCATCATCGGCAAGATTCCGGCAGACGCAAAGGCACCGGAGTATATTACCGCAAAGTCCATGACCGCAAACGCAGATGGAAGCTGGACTCTGGTTTCCACAGCAGGCACCGAATATGCGGTTTCTGCGGACTGCCGCATCATGCCGTATCTGACCAGACAGATTGTTTCTCTGGAAGATGTGGAACAGGGCAGCAACCTGCTGGTATGGAGCAATGACCAGAATCAGGCGCAGAAGCTGGTGCTGTTTGCGCGATAGCATTTCAGTCAGAATGGCCAAATGCGCGGTCGGTCTGACATAACAAATGGGAATGTCCTGTTCGCAAAAAGGGATTGCGGCAGGGCATTTTCTGCATCATTACAATTCAGATGATATGGGGAGGAATGGATTATGAGAAAACAGAATGGGAAAGCCATAAGATATACAGCAGCATTGCTTGTCACGGCAGCAGCCTGCATGGCTGGTGGCTGCGGGAAAAAAGCGGTCAGTGTGGAGACGGTTTCGGGGGCTGAGAATGGATCAGAACAGGAAGTTACCATTTCGGAAACGGAAACTGACAGCAAACCGGAAAGCGGGAGCGAAGCGGATGCGCAGAAAGAAAAGTCTGCGGCTCTGCCTCTGGAGATTACCACAGAGTTTGACAATGACTGGCAGGACAATCACAGCCTGCTCAGCACAAAAACTTCCCAGGTTCACATTCTGGATGAAACCCATGCGGCGCTGCAAAAAGCACTGGATGCCCTGAACCAGAAGAATCTGGACAGTCAGAAATCCTTTATGGCGGATAATCAGGCCGACGCAAGGCAGATGTATCAGGATGAGCCGGAGATGATGGAGAACAATGGTTGGGAGTCAGAGCTTACCCTGACAGCAGTCCGGGCAGATGAAAACGTTCTCTGTATGATGCAGACGGATTACAGCTGGCTCGGAGGCGCGCATCCGAATACCTATATCACCGGAATCACTTACGATACGCAGACGGGACAGGAACTTTCCCTGAAAGACATTGCTAAAGATTATGATGGCATTTACGATTACGTTCTCCAAAAGCTGGCGGAGGAGAATGATCCGAATATGTTTTTTGAGGGTTACGAGGATACGGTAAAAGCCATGTTCTACGGCGGGGATGCTGACTACGGCCAGGTACAGTGGTTCCTAACAAACGATGGCGTGACCATCTGGTTTAATCAGTATGACATCGCGCCGTATGCGGCAGGCCCGGTTACTGTGGAAATTCCGTTTGAAAAACAGGGGGCTTTGTTTGAAAAGCAGTATGAAACCGCGAAAACCTCCTATGTGAAGGAACTTCCGGAATATGGAACGGTCGAAGCGGATGTAAATGGAGACGGAAAAAAGGAAGCCACCAGCTATGAGGTAGCGCGGGATGAGTACGGAACCGGTGGTGCCATTACGGTGACCTGCGGAGCTGTTTCCTTCAGCACCGCATCCCTGATCGATCAGGATTATGGTGCCAGCGGCGGCTATTCCTCAGAGGGTTATGTGATCCATACGGAAGATGGAAAGACGTATCTGTATTTGCAGCATCAGTCGGATAATGACAGCCATTACATCAATGTCTTTGACCTAACCACCGGAACACCATCCTATGTGGGCTTTACCGGAAGCAGCTGGTCCGGATCTCCGATTACCGACCCGGACAGCTTCCTTTTGTGGAACCGCCTGGATGTGCTGGGAACCTACAGTGCCTATAAGGAGTACCATGTAGGCGCAGATGGCATGCCAGAGACCGATGACACGCTGTTTCGCCTTGGCGCTATGAGCCACGAAAATCCGATCACACTGGTGTCCACCCGGGATCTGGAGGTGACTGTTCTGGAATCCGGCTCGGAAAAGCAGGAAACCATGCCGGCCGGCACTTCCTTCATGATTACCGCAACCGATGGCGAAAGCTTTGTGGAGGCGAACCTGAGTGACGGACGTATCTGCCGCATTCCGGTAACCAAAGACGCGGATGGCTGGGAGTGGAAAATTCATGGTGTCAGCGAGTATGACTGTTTTGAGCAGCTGTATTATGCGGGGTAATCCATTTTAGAAGAAAGGACGTGACTGTGAAGGTACTGAACAGTTACGAAAGGACGAAATTTTATGAAGCAACGCGCAGATTTTCATACACACACAACCTACTGTGACGGAAAGAGCACGCCCCGTCAGATGGTGGAGGCGGCATACCGCATGGGCCTGACCGATCTTGGCATTTCCGGTCACGCAGATTTTTCTATGTACGAGCCGGGATTCGGCATGTCGGATGACACACTGGCGGCTTATAAGCAGGAACTGGAAGCGCTCCGGGAAGAATATGCCGGAAAACTCAATATCTACATTGGAATCGAACTGGATACGCTGGGACTGGTGCAACAGGCGGAATATGCCATCGGCTCCACCCACAGCATCTTAAAGGCCGGGCAGCTGGTCACGGTGGATGACACGGAGGAAAAGCTGGTGCAGGCGGTGGAAACACTCTGGAACGGTGACTGGTATGCCATGGCACAGGATTATTTTGAACTGGAGGCCACAGTGTACGATAAACTCCACTGTGACTGGGTCGGCCATTTTGACCTGCTCACCAAGTTCAACGAAGGTTATAAGCACTTTGATGAGACAAAGGACGCCTACCTGGAACCGGCGCTGGCTGCCATGAAAAAGCTGCATGGTCAGGGACTTCCCTTCGAGATCAACACCGGTGCCATGTCCCGCGGCTACCGCACCGCGCCATACCCGAACCCGATTCTGTTGCGGGAGTTACACGCCATGGGCGGCCGCATTATGATCAACTCCGACAGCCACAGCGCGGACACCATTGCCTACGCTTTCGACCAGGCACAGAAAATTGCGTATGAATGCGGTTTTCGGAAAACAACAGTGCTGACTCCAAATGGTTTTCAGGAGATTTCGTTAGAATAAAAATTTCTATAAAATAAAAACCGGGAGTGGATTCCAGCTGGAATCTGCTCCCGATTTTTTATGACTTTTTTGGAGAGGAGAAATTACGCATTCTTTCCTTCCGTCTCAAAATATTCCTTCGTCAGCTTAAATACCGTTCCGGACAGCAGGAACACACCGGTCAGGTTCGGGATGGCCATGAGTCCGTTGAAGGTATCCGCAATGCTCCACAAGAGGCCCAGATCTACCGTAGCGCCCAGGATTGCCACCAGAGAGTAGGCCACCATGAATGGCTTGATGACCTTCTCGTCAAAGATAAATTCAATACAGCGCGCGCCGTACAGTCCCCATCCGATGATGGTGGAGAAGGCGAAGCAGCACATGGACACGGCGGTAAAGATGGATACCCAGCTTCCGTAGGTGGAGGTGAAGCCGGAAATGGTCAGTTCTGCGCCGGCAGCCTGGCCGTAGTTGACGGTAACGCCGCTGCACAGGATAACCAGTGCCGTTAAGGTGCAGATGACGATGGTGTCGGTAAATACCTCAAAGATACCGAAGAAGCCCTGCTTCACCGGCTTTTTGGTGTCAGCACACGCATGAGCAATGGAACCGGTACCAAGACCAGCCTCGTTGGAGAAGATACCGCGGGATACGCCGCGCTTCATGCTGGTGAAGAAGCTTCCGATGATGCCGCCGGTCACGGCCTGCGGGTTGAAGGCACCCTCAAAAATCATGGTGAAGACCAGCGGGATGCGGTTTGCGTGAAGCAGTACCACGCCCAGGGCCAGCAGGATGTAAAGCAGTGCCATGAACGGAACCAGTTTCTCAGATACAGTTCCAATTCGTTTTACGCCGCCTAAGAGAACCAGGCCTACCAGAGCGGCCAGAACGATGCCGATGACCAGGCAGACAACCGGCTTGGACTGGTCATTGATGAGCTGATAGTTTTCCAGCGCGGAGTTGATGGCAGTGGTGATGGTGTTAACCTGGGTTGCGTTTCCGGTGCCGA
Source organism: Ventrimonas faecis (assembly GCF_040096075.1). Classification (NCBI taxonomy): domain Bacteria; kingdom Bacillati; phylum Bacillota; class Clostridia; order Lachnospirales; family Lachnospiraceae; genus Ventrimonas; species Ventrimonas faecis. Next base: position 47,770 of record NZ_JBBMFJ010000024.1, on the reverse strand, counting down.
ACACGGTCAGCACGCCGAATGTGGAGAAAAGAACCGCCAGCCAGTGCCATTTCGGGCCAAGGCCGTTTTTGATATAGTACATGGGGCCTCCCACCAGGTCACCGTTTTTGTTGGTTTCCCGGAAATGGACTGCCAGGGTTACTTCGGAGAACTTGGTGCACATGCCAAGGACTGCGGAAATCCACATCCAGAAGACTGCGCCCGGTCCGCCAATGGCGATGGCACCGGCCACACCGGCAATATTTCCGGTGCCGACGGTAGCAGCCAGAGCCGTGCAGACTGCCTGAAATGGAGTCATGGCGCCGTCGGATGCGTCACGCTTGCGGAAAATACGTCCGATGGTGACGCGGATGGCATAAGGGAATTTGCAAATCTGCAAAAAGCGCAGGCCAACGCTTAAGTAAAGGCCAACACCGATGATACAGATCATGGCAGGAACTCCCCAGATGAAATTGTTGATCACACTATTGACTGATTCGATTGTGTTTAACATAGGGATACCTTTCTTTCGTAGTAAAAAATATGACCGCCGAAGTCATGAAATCGCGAATGTTTCTGTGATACGGACAAGCGAAGCCGTTCGACGGGCGAATAAAAAAATGATACCATAATCGAAAAAAAAAGTATAGCAAAAACGCGGCGCAGCAGGGAAAATGTGAAAAAAACGAAAAAAATAAAGCACCGGTTCCCTAAAAGAACAGGTGCTCAATCAGAATCTTAAGACCAATCAGAATCAGAATCACGCCGCCGGTCAGCTCGGCTCTGGACTTATAGCGGGCTCCAAATACGGTGCCGACCTTCACGCCAATCACGGAAATGATGAAAGTGGTACAGCCGATAAAGCTGATTGCCGGCAGAATCTGAACATCCAGAAAAGCAAAGGTGACACCGACTGCCAGTGCGTCAATGCTGGTGGCAATGGCAAGCATCAGCATGGTTTTGACATCAATGGAAGCATCGCAGGATTCTGCTTCCTTATCCAGGGATTCCTTCACCATATTAAAACCAATGATGCCGAGCAGGATGAATGCGATCCAGTGATCATAGGCTTTGATTGCCCCCTGGAAACGGATTCCCAGTACATAGCCAATCCAGGGCATGAGTGCCTGGAAACCGCCAAAATACAGACCGATGATGAGCGCGTGCTTCACACGCAGTTTCTGCATGGAAAGACCCTTGCAGACGGAAATCGCAAAAGCATCCATGGACAGGCCTACCGCCAGAAGAAATAATTCAATCAGTGACATAGGAAAACCCTCCTGTTTCTTTCATACATTTTATGTGGAATGCCGCATGATAAAACGCAATTTCCGAATCATACAAAAAGAGACCCGTCTGCAGAAAAAATCCTGCAGACAAGTCTCATCATTTGCGATAGCTTTATGCATTAAGCAGAACCAGACGCGGATGCATCAGTATGTTGACCCTGCTCCAGGCAATGCCTGGCGACTACTCCCTTATCTTTTGCCTATTCTACTCAATAGAGCAGCGGTTGGTCAATGCTAACATTTTCCTGACTTTACAACACATATTGACATGGTAGGTGAATTGCTTTATAATTTCGTTCAAATATACGAAAGCCGAGGAACCTGCCGATGAACCGAGAATTGAAATACGCACTGGGAAAGACCATTCCGATCATGTTCAGCTATTTATTCTTAAGCATGGCATTCGGAATCATGATGAACCAGGCCGGATTTCCCTTTTACTGGGCTTATCTGGTCAGTCTCACGGTCTATACCGGTGCGTTTCAGTTTGTCATCGTATCGTTTCTTTCCGCAGGAGCGGGCATTGCCACCATTGCGCTCACGGCCCTGGCCATGAACTGCCGCCATATGTTTTATGGCGTGACCTTCTTAAAAGAGTTTAAGAGCATGGGAAAGCGTTATCCTTACATGATCTTTTCCCTGACGGATGAGACTTACGCGCTATATTGTTCCCTGGAGTACCCGGAAGAACTGGACCATCATCAGGTTATGTTTGATATTGCCTGGCTCAGCCGTGCCTACTGGCTCATTGGCACGCTGGTGGGAGCGCTGCTGGGACAGATTATCCCATTCGATTTTGAGGGCGTGGATTTCTGCATGACAGCGCTGTTTGTGACCATTCTGATTGACCAGTGGAAGAAGACTGAAGATCACGCTCCGGCGGTCATTGGCGGAGTCAGTGCGGTGGTATTTCTTCTGATCTTTGGCGCATCCCGGTTTATGCTGCCATCACTGATGGTGACTACAGCTCTTTTGCTGATTTTTACACCGGGAGAGAACATTTTGAAAACAGCTGACGATAGAAACAATGTGTCCGGAAATTCTGCTGTCGGAAAAACAGTCTGATGGGAGGAACTATGAGATGAGATCAATTCATATTTTATTATCCATTCTGGTTCCGGCGGCGCTGACATTTGGTCTGCGCGCACTGCCGTTCCTTCTGCTAAACAAACGCGTACTTCCAAAACGGATTGAGTACCTGGGAAATGTATTTCCTATGGCAATTATGGCGACTCTTGTGGTATACTGCTTAAAGAGCATTCTGGAGACTGCATGGCAGGACAATCTGATTCTGCTTGCAGGTGTTGCGGTGACGGCAATCGTCCATCTCTGGAAGAAGAGTTCTATTTTGAGTATTACCGTGGGCACGGTCGTGTATATGGTGCTGGTGCACCTGGCCTGATTCACGGACGGAATGTTCTATGGCAGATGCACAGGTTTCTCTGTCAGGACAGAACAGGGATATGTAACAAAAGAAAGGTAGATACAATGTTAAATCAGTTTTCAAGAACAGAATTATTATTTGGAAAAGAGGCCATGGAGCGTCTGGCCCAGTCCAGAGTTGCGGTATTTGGTGTCGGCGGAGTGGGAGGCTATGCGGTAGAGGCGCTGGTGAGAAGCGGCGTTGGAGCCATTGACTTAATCGATGATGATAAGGTATGCCTGACCAACCTAAATCGTCAAATCATCGCCACCAGAAAGACGGTGGGAAAATACAAGGTCGATGTGATGGAAGAGCGCATCCATGACATCAATCCGGACTGTAAGGTTACTACCCATAAGTGCTTTTATCTGCCGGAAACGAAAGACGATTTCGATTTTTCCCAGTATTCTTATGTGATCGATGCAGTCGATACCGTGACAGCAAAGCTGCAGCTGGTTATGGAAGCACAGGAAAAGCATGTGCCGATCATCAGCAGCATGGGTGCCGGAAACAAGTTAAACCCGGCTATGTTTGAAGTAGCAGATATTTACAAAACTTCCGTCTGCCCGTTAGCGAAGGTGATGCGCCGGGAACTGAAAAAACGTGGCGTGAAGAAGCTGAAGGTGGTTTACTCCAAAGAGCAGCCGACCAGACCCATCGAGGATATGTCCATCAGCTGCAGAAACCACTGCATCTGCCCGCCGGGCGCCGCTCACAAGTGCACCGAACGCCGGGACATCCCGGGTTCCAACGCCTTTGTACCGTCCGTAGTCGGACTGATCATCGCGTCAGAAGTCATCAAAGATCTGGCGAAAGCCAAATGAAAATTAGGGAACGAAACGAATAAGGGTCCGGAAGTGAAAGAATTCAATTCCCCGCACGCCCGGACTCTTTATTAGTTTTGCTTCAGTATTACTATTTTAAATCTCTTTTCCCAGGAACATCGTGAAGTTCCCCGTCACCAGCAGTTCTCCCTCTTCCCCGGTGATATCCACCCGGCATACGGCGGTGTGTTTTCCTTTGTGAACGATATTGGATTCTACATAAATGGTTCCGCCATTTACGCCGCGCACGAAGTTGATCCCGGCGCACTGGGTGACGTTGGTGACTTCATAAGCGTAGGTGCACATGCCTGCTGCGATATCACACAGAGAAAAGAGGAAACCTCCGTGGGCGTTACCGTACAGGTTCAAAGCTTCCTCCGCTACTTCAATCGAAAGACGGGCATGTCCCGGTTCAATCTCTAAAATCTTTAAATTTTCCTGTCCGCCGATGCGCTGGATGTGGCGGCGGATCCCTTCCATAATCTCAGGTCTTGTAATCATAAAAAACCTCCATTTGTCAAAAATATATCAGTAAAATAAGGAAATACATGTGCGAAAAAAGGGAAAAATGCTGGTTTTTACGCCAGATCATACCTTCACACGCTAGACTATATCACTGGAAAAATCCTTTTACAAGCGGAAAATAGAATGATAGGCATTTCCTATGAATCTGTTTTGTTCGTCCGGTTACAGCCGATTGGATATTTCCGGATAGGCACGTTATAATAGCATCATCAAGATTGTTAAAGAAATAGCAACAAAAAGCAAGAAGAAAACAATCAAAATAAACCACTCATATAAGGAGGATATCACATGAGCAAGTTAACAAAGGAAGAGTTCCAGGCTTACTTAAAACAGATCCGCGAGCTGGCAGAGGGACCGCTGGAAGAGATCCAGAAAGAGGTTGAAGTTACCAACAAGTTCCCGCAGGAGTTCTACGATCTGGCAATCGAGAACAACTTATACCGTTGTTCCTTACCGGAAGAGTACGGCGGATGGGGCTTAAACGAGCTTGAGATCTTACAGGTACAGGAAGAGTTCTCCAGAGGCCCGGGCGGAATGAGAATGCATCTGCACTACGCAATGGACTTAAACTGGAGAATCCTCGATGACTACGGCAGCCCGGAGCTGAAAGCAGAGTACATGTCCAAGTTCCAGAACAAGGAAGTATTCACCTGCTTCGCGCTGACTGAGGCAACCGGCGGTACCGGCGCTGACTTACATACCCTGGCAGTAAAAGATGGCGACAGCTACATATTAAACGGTGAGAAGACCCTGATCTCCCACACCGACTGCTGCGAGTTCGCATATGTCATTGCAGTGACCAACCCGGATTCCGACAAAGACGACAGACTTTCCGCTTTCTTCGTACCGATGGATGCACCGGGATTTGAAGTCATCAACATGCCGCACATGATGGGCTGCCGCGGTGCCGGACATGGCGAGCTGAAATTCACCAACTGCCGCATCGACAAGAAGTATCTGTTAGGCCGTGAGGGACAGGGACTTGAAATCGCGCTTCACTCCTTATCCGTATCCCGCGCCCACATTGCAGCCAGCAACCTGGGCATGGCACAGAGAATGTTAGAGCTGTCCCTGGCTTATGCAAATGACCGTGTAACCTTCGGAAAACCGATCGGAACCCGTCAGGCAATCCGTGTAAAGATTGCAGATATGTCCATGATGGTACACGCGCTGCGCTGCATGGTTTATGACTTCGCAAAGGCTTACATGGAGAATCCGACCGGCGAGTACATCGAGGAGAAGGCTGCTATGTGTAAGCTGTTCAGTATCGACACCACCAGAAGAGTCAGCGATGAGATGCTGGAGATCTTCGGCGGCGTAGGCTACTTTGAGGACTGCAAGTACGGCCCGGTTGAGAGACTCTACCGCGACTGCCGCGCAATGTGGCTGGAAGAGGGCGCTCCGACTGTTCAGAGAATCACCATTTCCAGAAATACCATCAAACACGGCGCTCACATGGAGTACGTGCTGTAACTTTTAGAAATTCGTAACTGTGAGGGTACTGAACAGTTACAGAAATTCCAATTATGTGATACCAGAAATAACCATATAGAGATTTGCCTAAACAGGGTCGTCAGGTTCCCGCTTGGACCTGGGGACCCTGCCCCCTTTAAACCGGTCTGGGATGCGAACCTGACCGGACCGAATATGGAGGAATACCTTATGAAACCTTTGGAAGGAATTAAAGTTGTTGACTTAACGACGTATCTGGCCGCGCCGACTACGGTGCGTGTACTGGGTGAGTGGGGCGCTGACTGTGTGAAGATTGAATCCGCGAAGGGCGATCCGGCAAGAACCCAGGGGGCAGTGTTCAACATGCCTTATAACGATGACGAAAATCTGGCTTTCGATGTAGCCAATTTAAATAAGAAATTTATCACTCTGAACTTAAAAGACCCAAAGGGCCTTGAGATTGCTTACCGCCTGTTAGCGGAGGCCGATGTGTTTGTAACCAATACCAGAACCAAGTCTTTAAAGAAGCTGGGACTGGATTACGATACCTTAAAAGAAAAATTCCCGAAGCTGATCTTCGCTCAGGTCCTGGGCTATGGTGAAAACGGACCGGAGAAGGATACCGCCGGGTTTGATGTAACCTGCTACATGGCAAGGGGCGGCGTATTCGGAACCACGGTAAACCGCGGCGATGCGCCGATGATCCCAACTAACGGCTTCGGTGATTTCCAGGTTTCCCTGGCCCTGGCTTCCGGCATCTGTGCTGCTTTATATGGAAGAGACAGATCTGGAAAGGGTGAGAAGGTAACCGTCAGCCTGCACCACGCAGCTGTTTACGCCCTCAGCACCGGACTCATTTCCGCCCAGTACGGCAACCAGTACCCGAAGAACCGTACCGAGGTAGTAAACCCGTTCAACGATGTGTTCCGCACCAGCGACGGCAAGTGGGTGTGCATCTGCTGTCCGGAGTATGACCGTGACTACGAAAAGATGTTTACCGTTTTAGATGCGCCGGAGATGCTGACCGACGAGGCAAAAGAGAAGTACCGCCGCTGCGAGAGTATCAACGCCAACGGACTGAATCAGGAGGTTGTGGCAGCGTTAGACCGGGCCATCGCAAAGTTTACGAGAGACGAGCTGATGGAGCGGCTGAAGGCCAACGACATGCCCTGTGAGGCCTGCATGGAGCCGGAGGATATTTACAAGGATGAGCAGGCGGCAGCCAACCATATCCTGGCTAAGATCCCGTATCCGTCCGGAGAACGCTTTATGCCGACCAACCCGATCCGCTTTGGCAGCATGGGAGAGCCGGAATATGTGATCGGCGGTTCCCAAGGCGCGCATACCGTAGAACTGATGAAGCATCTGGGCTACAGTGACGCGGAGATTGAGGAGGCAATCACTTCCGGTGCCGCAACGGGCGAGACGAAGCTTAAGAAGCTGTAAGGACAGAAATTTTATGGCAGGGCGGCCGCCGCAAACCGGACGGGCCGCCGGTCTGAAAACATAAAACAAGGAAGCAAAAAGAAAGGGGAAGGTGACACAGATATGAGCTTAATGTACACCGAGGAACAGAAAGCGCTGATCGCTCTTGTAAAAGAGATGGCAGAGAATGAGATCAAGCCGTATGTGAAAGATGCGGACGAAAAAGGTGAGTGTCCGAAGGAACTTTACAAATGGGGATTTGACATGGGACTTCATATGCTGGAGGTTCCGGCTGAGTTTGGCGGCGCCGGTTTAAGCTATGAGACCACCGCCATGATCTTTGAGGAGCTGGCAAAGGTGGATGCCGGTTATGCCATCACCTTTGTTACATCCTTCGTAGCACTGCGAAATGTGATCCTGGCAGGAACCAAGGAGCAGGGCCAGTATTTCGCGGATAAAGTAGCACCGGGCGCATTCGCAGGCTTTGCCCTGACCGAGCCGAACGCCGGTTCCGACCCGGCAGCCATGCGCGCGACCGCAGTGAAGGACGGAGATGAGTACATCTTAAACGGAACCAAGACCTTCATCACCAACGGCGCGGTGGCAAGCGTGTTCGTAGGCTTCTTTAAAACCAATCCGGCAGCAGGCCACAAGGGAATTTCCGCATTCATCATCGACGCGGACGCTCCTGGCGTGACCGTAGGCGCCCATGAGAACAAGATGGGCCTGCGCCTCTCCAACACCACCGACCTGATCTTTGAGAATGTCCGCGTGAAGGCATCCGCAATGGTAGGACCGGAAGGCAGCGGATTTAAGCTGGCTATGAATGCCCTGAACTTATCCCGCGCATTCGTGGCAACCCTGGCAGTCGGCATCATGCAGCGCGCACTCGATGAGTCCGTGAAGTACGCAAAAGAGAGAAAGCAGTTCAATACCCCGATCATCAAATTCCAGATGGTACAGCAGATGTTAGCCGATATGGCCATCAAGATCGAGGCCTCCAGATGCCTGGTCAACAACACCATGAAGATGATGGACGCAGGCATCATGGTACAGAAAGAGGGCTCCATCTGTAAGACCTTCGTTTCCGACTGTGCCCAGGAGGTGACCTCCAACGCAGTCCAGATTTTTGGCGGCTACGGCTACAGCAAGGAATATCCGGTCGAGAAGCTGATGCGCGATGTCAAGGTATTCCAGATCTTTGAGGGCGCGAACCAGGTACAGAGACTGACCATCGCCAATGTATTAAATAAGGAATACAAATAGGAAAACTGACAGGAGGATTGAAGATGAATATCGTTGTTTGTATCAAACAGGTTCCGGATACCACAGAGATTAAGATCGATCCGGTGAAAAATACACTGATCCGTACCGGCGTGCCGAGCATCATGAATCCGTTCGACAAGAACGCGCTGGAGACCGGACTTTCCTTAAAAGACCAGTATGGCGGCAAGGTAACCGTCATTTCTATGGGACCGCCGCAGGCAAAGGCTGTGTTAAGAGAGGCGCTGGCTATGGGCGCTGACGAGGCATATCTGGTAACGGACCGCGCCTTTGGCGGCTCCGATACCTACGCAACCAGCTACATCTTATCCCAGGCCATCAAAAAGCTGGGTGCTTACGATGTCATCCTGGGCGGCAAGCAGGCCATCGACGGAGATACCGGCCAGACAGCGCCGAGTATCGCGGAGCATCTGGGGGCAACCCGCTTAACCTATGTCCTGAGTTTAAAGGTGGAGGGAGATAAAGTCATTGCAGAGCGTCAGGTAGAAGAGGGTGTGGAAGTCATTGAGACAAAGTTCCCGGTTCTCTGCACCGCAACCAAGGAGAGCAACAAGCCGCGCTACGCAACCGTAAAGGGCGTGATGAGATCCTTCCGTACCGAGATCGGCCAGATCACCCTGGCAGACCTGGCGGACGCAGATACCACCAAGATGGGCCTGAAGGGTTCACCGACCAAAGTAAAAGCAACCTTCACTCCGAAGCGGACCGCAAACTGTGTGAACATCGAAGGCGTAAGCCCGGTGGAGATTGCGGATAACTTAATCGGAAAGCTGGTTGAGGCAAAGGTACTGTAAGAACAAGGAGGTCGTGAAGATGAGTTTTGATACATGCAAAGACGTATGGGTATTTATCGAGAGCTTCCAGGGTCAGCCGAAAAGCGTTGGCCTGGAGCTGCTTGGACAGGGAAGAAAACTGGCGGACGGACTGAAACAGAAGCTCTGCGCCATTGTCATTGGCAAGGATGTGGATGCAGCTGTGAAGGAATCCGCAGCTTACGGCGCCGACAAGATCTATGTGATCCAGGGCGACGAGTATGAGAACTATTCCGCAGACGCTTACGGAAACGTATTCTTAAAGCTCTGCGAGAAATATGATCCGAACACCATTTTAGTAGGTGCTACCGTAAACGGAAGAGATTTGGGATCCAAGATCGCAGTCAGCCTCCGCACCGGCCTGACTGCTGACTGTACCGCCCTCAGCGTAGACGAGGACACCGGCAATGTTGTCTGGGAGAGACCGGCTTTCGGCGGAAACTTATATGCGCAGATCCTTTGCAGCGAGACCAGACCGCAGATGGGTACCTGCCGTCCGGGCGCATTCAAAAAGCCGGAGCGCAATGAGAATAACCAGCCGGAGATCATCAAAGAGGACATTCATACTCCGGAGAGCGAGATCCGCACCAAGGTGCTGAACTTCATCAAGGCTTGTGAGGACAACGATATGCGTCTCGATGAGGCCGATGTCATTGTATCCGGCGGTCGCGGCATGAAGAGTGCCGAGAATTTCGGGATCTTAAAGGAGCTGGCCGATGTGCTGGGCGGAACCGTGGGATGTTCCAGAGCAGCCGTGGACGCAGGCTGGATGCCGCAGAGTAAGCAGGTAGGCCAGACCGGTTCCACCGTAACCCCGAAAATCTACTTCGCATGCGCCATCTCCGGTGCTGTGCAGCACGTAGCGGGCATGAGCGGATCCGGTACCATCGTTGCCATCAACAAGGATGAGACCGCGCCGATCTTTGAGGTTGCGGATTACGGAATCGTGGGCGATGTCTTTGAAATCGTTCCGGCTCTGGTAAAAGAACTGAAAGCAAAGCAGCAGGCATAATACCATAGGACCAGAAAGAAGGGCTGCCGCAAAAAGAATGGAACCATACCGATCTTTTGCAGCAGCCTTCTGCGTACAGGAGCGGACGCCCGGTGGGAAATCTGCTGTCAGATGTAAGGAGGCAGGCTATGTTTGAGGAAAGGAAGATCAACCCGGAACTTCAGAAACGGTATCGTGAGCAGGGATACTGGAAGGACGAGACGCTGCTGGACTGCTGGGACCGCGCTGTGGAACAGTTTCCGGACCGGGAGTATGTGGTGGATGACCGTGGTTACCGCTACACCTACCGGGAACTGGATGAAGCGGCCGGGCGGGTGGCTGCGTATCTCACCTGGCTGGGGATCCGGCCGGGCGAGGTGGTTTCCTTCCAGATTCCGATCTGGAGTGAGTTTGCCATGCTGACCATTGCCTGCTATAAGGTGGGCGCGGTGGCGCATCCCATTGCCATGTCCTATGAGGAGAAGGAACTGGCACGGAGCTTAAAGGTCACCGAATCCCGCTGTTATTTCGGTCCCACCTTCTTTTATAAAACGGATTACGAGAAGCGGATTTTATCCGTCCGCGAACAGGTTCTGCTGTTAAAGGATATTGTCCTGATTGACAGCGTAAGGCCGAGAGAGAGCAGGGGCCGGCTTCTCCGGGAAATTCTTCATTCCTTTGAGCCGCTTCCGAAAGAGCAGTGTGTGCACACGAAAAACGGGCAGGATATGGCGGTGATCTTATGTACCTCCGGTACGACCGGCGGCACCAAGGGCGTTCTTTTAAGCCATGACAACGTGCGGTTCGCGGAGGAAGCCTTTAACCGGGAGCTGGGCCTGACAAAAGAAGATATCATGTTCATGCCGGCACCGCTGCACCACGCGACCGGTTTTCATCACGCCATCATTGCGCCCATGCTCTACGGGGGCAAGGTGGTGCTGCAGCAGAAGTACCAGTGCCGGGCGGCCATTGAGCTGATGAACCGGGAAAAGGTAACGTATTCCATGGGAGCTACGCCATTCATCTATGATATATTGCGCGAACTGGATGCAAACGGCGGCAGCCTTCCCACGCTGAAATTTTACCTTTGCGGCGGCGCTCCGGTGCCGGGCTATCTGGTGCAGCGGGCAGACCGCTATGGAATTCTGCTGTGTGAGGTGTACGGCTCCACGGAGAGTGTTCCCCATGTGTTTGTGCGTCCCTGGGAGGCGCTGGAGAAAAACGGAACTACCTCTGGCCGCGCGGTACCTGGCATGGAAGTGCGGGTTGTGGATGAAGACGGCCGGGACGTACCGGTGGGAACACCCGGAGAGGAGTGGTCCAGAGGCCCGGCGGTCTTTGCCGGATATTTAAAGGCGAGGGAGATCACCGACGGCGTGCTGGATGATGACGGATGGTTCCATAGCGGGGACCTCTGCGTCATGGATGCAGCAGGCAATATCCGCATCATCGGACGGAAAAAAGACATGATCGTCCGGGGCGGGGAAAATTTAAATACCAATGAGGTCAACGATGCCCTGGAGGGCTGTCTGGGCATGGGAGACCACACCATTATCGGCATGCCGGATGACCGCCTGGGCGAGCGGATCTGTGCCTTTGCGGTGCCGCTTCCGGGATATGAAAATCTTACGCTGGAGGATGTGCTTGCGTATCTGAAAGAGAAAAAAGTGCCAAAGCGGTTCTGGCCGGAGCGGCTGGAGCTGATTGACCGCATTCCTCATACGGGAAGCGGAAAGGTGAAAAAATATCTGTTGCGGGAGGAACTGGAGCGGAGAAACACGAAGGCAGCCGGACTGGCAAACGCGAAAGCGGAGCATCCGGAGAAGCGCACAGGGAATCCGGCTGATTTGAAGCAGGAGCAGAGTGGAAAGCAGGAAGGAGAACGTGTATGGAACAGGTATTTGGAGCAAGGCGGTGCCGTGATACCAGAAAACCCCGTGCAGAGCAGTGCCCGGATGTAGTGTTTTACCGTTGCGACACCTGCGGGGCCCTGTTTCCGGTGACCGGGGAGGAGAAGGCAGAGGGACTTACCATTTCCTGCTGCGGCACCCCGGCCCGGAAACTGATGCCGAAAACGCCGGAGGAGGTGAAGGAGACCATAGAGGTCAATTACCAGATCACCGGCGGTTACAATGACAACGCGGTGCGGGTTTCGTGGAAACGGAAGCCCTATGGCAGCCATCCGGACTGGATCTACTTAAAAACCTTTACCGGCGGATATTTAAAATATGTTTCAGACGGAAAACGTTCTCCGGTGGTATTCGCCCTGGCAGATACCGACGCGTTCTGCTATTGCGACGAGGACCCGTGCCTGGAGTGTGTGTTCCGCTGTAAACGGGGATTTACCGCGTATATTTACGATGCTAAGGCAGGCCTTGTGGAACTGCCGCTGGATAAGATGACTGCCCACTGGCAGACAGGGGGAAAAGAACCGGAGTAGAGGATAAAACCGCGTTCTTTTTGCCATAAAACGTTAAAAAAATAACGAAAAGAGACGAGGCAGAAGAAAAAACAGAGATCACAGTATGGAGGAGGATTTCGATATGATTGCAACGATTGGATTTGTGTTTGCGATTGGATTGCTTGTGTACATGATCATTCGGGGGATTGACATGATCACGGCAACGGTGGTGACGGCGGCGGTCATTCTTGTGACCAGCGGACTGAATGTATGGGATGGGTTTCTGACCACGTATTCCGGGGGTATTGGCAGCTTTGTAACCTCATGGTTTCTGATCCTGGGACTGGGCGGCGTGTTTGGCCAGCTGGTTCTGGAAGCGGGACTGGCAACCCGGATCGCGAAGACCCTGACCGAAAAGCTGGGAGCGAAGATGGTGGGAGCCGTGATCCTGATCTGCAGCTTTTTTATCACCCTTCTGGGAATTAACGGTTACATCATGGTGTTTGTGCTGTACCCGATTGCGGATAATCTGTTAAAACAGAATCAGATGGACCGGCGTGTGCTGCCGTTTCTGATCCTGGGCGGCGGCGCCTGCGCCAACGGTTTTGCCTTTTCCCTGGATGTCTGCAATGTGCTGCCGAGCAATTATTTAAACACCTCTCTGGGATCATCTCCGTTCCTTTCCTTTTTGTTTACGGCGATTGCGGCAGTCAGCTATTTTGTGTATTTTGACTACGCGCAGAAGCAGAGCAGAAAGAACCACAGCCTGGAAGAACTGCTGGCCATGTATCCGGAAAAGGATCAGGAAACGGAAGAGATGGAGCTTCCTGGCTTTGGCATTTCCGTGCTCCCGTTTATTGTGGTACTGGGAGCCGTTGTGGTGACCTCCGGCTGGGGCACCTCCACCAGCATCCTGTTTTCCCTGGCAATGGGAATCCTGCTGATCGTGCTTACCCAGTTTAAACGCATCAAAAATGTGAAGGCATCCATCAAGAGCGGCAGTACCTTCGGATTAAATTCCATGCTGACGGTGGGCGCGGTCATGGGACTTTCCAGAGTGCTGGGCGCGTCACCGGTATTCCAGAACCTGCAGACGGCCGTGCTCAACTTAAATATGCCGATGTATTTAAAAGCGTTTTTCGGAACCACGGTGCTGACGGGACTGACCGGTTCCGCCATCTCCGGCGAGACTATTTTCATGGAAAGCTTTGGCCAGGCCTTTGTGGATATGGGGGTCAATGTGCAGGCCCTGCATCGCATTGTCACCGAGGCAGCGCTGGTGTTAAACAAGCTTCCGAACTCTTCGGTGGCCATTCTCACCATGTCCATCTGCGGCTGTAAATTTAAAGACAGCTATAAGCATGTGCTGCTGGGAACAACACTTCCGTGCTTCCTGGCGGGACTTCTGGTGGCAGTGCTGGCAACCGTGGGCTTTGTATATTAAAAAATGGAGATATGCTTTTTGCAGAACCGCGCGGCTTTGGAATCAGGTCTCTGCGACTGTGTCCGCCGGTGATTCCGGCGGCAGGTTCAGGCAGTTCGCAACCATAAAGTTCGCGAAGGCCTCCACCGCGGCGGTGATGAAATTCTTTTTGCTGTAAACCATATAGAGCATGCGGGTGCCCAGGGGGACATCCGTCAGATGGATCTTTTTTAAGTTGTCAAACTGTTTTAAAAACGGAGTATCCGCGACAATGGCTGCCTTGGAGGAACGGTTGATGCGCCCGGCAATGGAAATTTCGTCGTCGTAGGAATAGGCGGCTTCCAGGCCCTTATCCTTTAAAATTTTGCGGATGGTCTTGCCGATGGGAATGGTGTCCCGGTAGGTGGACAGGGTATAGTCGCGCAGGGCGGTCAGCTCCATGGAATCGTACCGGGCCAGCGGGTGGTCGTTTCGCACAATGACGATGAGCTCCTGATAGGTGATGGGGACAAACACAAGGTCCTCTTTGTTTTCTACCATGGAACAAAAGCCGATATCGTAGTCTCCGGCTGAGATGCCCTCGGCCACCGGGATGGATTTGTCCTGAAAAATGTTGAAGTTTACCTGCGGATGCTTTTCATGGTACAGATCCAGCGCATCCGGGAGAAAATCTCCGAGCAGGGTAGGAATACAGCCTACATCGATGGTTCCGGTCACGGAATCGGACTTTTCCTTCATGATGGCAATGCCGTGTTCCAGAACCCCCAGTGCCTGGTTCACGTACTGATAGAATTCCTGACCGTATTTGGTGAGCTCGATGCCTCTTCCTTTTTTCTGGAACAATGCAACGGATAGTTCGCTTTCCAGAGAGGCAATGGAATCGCTCAGGCTGGGCTGTGTGATGTAGAGCGCTTTGGCGGCTTCGGTGTAATGCTGTACCTCGGCCAGCTTGCGGAAATAATACAGCTGCTGCAAATTCATAGTCCTTCTCCTTTGTGCTTTTTCGAAGCAAAATCTGCAGGCCAGAGACACTGCAGACATTACTGTTATTATACATGATGATCCATAAAAATTCCAGAATAATGTGAAAAAACTGTTAGAAAATTATCAGATACATCCGGCAAATTGGTTTGACAATTTTGTGGAAACTGCCTAAAATAGGAGGAAGATGGAGAGAATACAGGAGGTCTCGTCATGAGGGAGATCAAAAAGAACATATTTCTGGAAACAATTCCATATGAGAACCGCCATATCAGTCCCCGCAACCTTTACATCATCCGGGGAGAAGACCGGAGCCTGATGGTCGATACTTCAAACAACACGGAGCGGGACTGGAACATATTAAAAGGCATGATCGATGCACTCGGTATCGACTGCAAAAAGCTGGATATTTTTATTACCCATGAACATCCGGACCACACCGGCCTGGTTCCCAAACTTCAGGCCCTCGGCGCAAGGGCGTTCATGAATCCCGACGAAACCAGAAAGCGGGTAGACCTGCTGCACAGCTATCTGGCAGACGAGCACGCGCGGATTGAAAATCTGCGGATCGTAGGTGTCACAAAGGAGGAGACGCCGGAGGTCTTTGATACCTTCATGGAATACACCACGAAGGCGTATCAGTCTATGAAAATTCCACCGGAGCTTTCCTTTATCCCGATCCGCCCGGGTGAGACTCTTTCTTACGGAGGCTACTGTTTCGAGGTGGTGCTGCTAAAGGGGCATACCTTCGGACAGTGTGGCCTGTATGAACCACAGAAAAAGCTCATGTTTGTGGGAGACCAGCTCATGACTACCATTGTTCCCATCGTGGGTACCCAGGAGACAGACCTTGGCATGCTCAAGTGCTATATGAATTCCCTGGGGGAGCTGAAGCACAAATACAAAGACTGTTATTTCCTGCCCTGCCATTACGGGGAGATCAAAGATGTGGAAAAAGAAGTCAACCGCATCATATACGGCTATCTGGAAAAATGCGAGATCATGAAGCATGTGCTGGAGGAGGCGGGAACGGCCCTGACCACCCGCGACATCGGTGTGCGGACTTACGGAAGAAGCCAGGGACCGCCAGATTACGCGCATTTCGCTTCCTGCACCCAGATCTGGGCCAAGACCTTTTCCTGCATGGAGTACATGATGGGCGAAGGCTTTATTGAGCGGTCTGAGCGGGACGGCATCATTTACTGGAAAGCGTTATGATCCGGGTCGCGCAGCTCGTTCCATACCTGTTTAAAATAACCGGCAAATTCCGGAGCATTCCGGCGTTTTAAAGGACTGTCATACTGAGGAGCAAAGACCAGAGGAATCTCGGCCTTTACCTGTCCCGGCCTCGCGGAGAGGACCAGCACCCGGTCAGCGGTGCTGATGGCTTCCGCCAGGTCGTGGGTAATCAGGATGGCAGTCTTTTTTGTTTCTCTTATAATAGAAGCAATGTCGTCGCATACGGAAAGCCGGGTCTGGTAATCGAGGGCAGAGAAGGGCTCATCCAAAAGCAGCAGATCCGGTTTTAAGATGAGAGTGCGGATGAGGGCAGCCCGCTGGCGCATGCCGCCGGAAAGTTCAGAAGGGTGTGCGGAGGCAAAGGCGGCCAGCCCGTAGTTTTGCAGCATTTCGTCTAACTCCTGCATGGCCTCTTTGGTTTTCCGGTGCCGGATTTCAAGCCCCAGCGCGGCGTTTTCCCGGATGGTGCGCCACTCAAAAAGATGATCCCGCTGGAGCATATAGCCAATGCCGGTGCTGGCCTCCTTCAGAGGCGTATCTTCTATATAAATAGTGCCTTCCTCCGGCTCCAAAAGTCCGGAGAGCAGGGAGAGCAGGGTGGACTTGCCGCAGCCGGACGGGCCGACAATGGCAAGAAACTCACCGGGATTTACAGTAAAGGAGACCTGAAAGAGCGCGGGGGTCGCGCCCTCGGGGGAATGGTAGGAATAGCTGACGCAGCAGGCTTTTAAAAGTGGTTCCATGGCCGGTCCTTCCTGGTTTTTATAGTTTATTTTATGAAGAAAAGAACGAAGAGTTCCGGAAAACCCCTTGCATTTCCGAAAAGCAGGTGCTATAATACTAACGATAACATGATAATCTGACAGTTTGAGAGTGGGCATATGTCCACTCTCAATTTTTTGCCGGGGCCTCATCATACGGGGCAAAGCCGCAGGTCCGGATTCCCGGTGCGCGATTCTGTCAGTGCATGACATGAAGAGAGGTGACAACCATGACAAGAAGAGAAGAATACGAATCCAGAACCGAGGCGTTCCTGCTTCCGGTCCTCGCGGAGCACAATTTCGAGCTGTGGGATGTGGAATATGTAAAAGAGGCAGGCACCTGGTACCTGCGTGCCTACATTGACAAAGAAGGCGGCATTGCGGTAGATGACTGTGAGGTTATCAGCCGCATCTTAAGTGACTGGCTGGACCAGACGGACTTCATCGAAGACAGCTACATTCTGGAGGTGAGCTCCCCGGGACTGGGCCGTCCGCTGAAGAAGGAGCGCGACTTTGAGCGCAGCCTGGGCGAAGAAGTAGAGATCCGTCTTTACAAGGCCCTGAACAAACAGAAAGAGTTTACCGGAATCTTAAAAGCATACGATAAGGAAACTGTGACCATCGAAACGGCAGAAGGCGAACTGGTATTCAACCGTCCGGACATTGCGCTGATCCGGCTGGCGTTTGATTTTTAATCGTGGACTGTGAAGATACGGAACAGTTTTGAGCTTTTTTAACAAGATCTTAGGAGGATAAAACCATGAATAAGGAATTAATCGAGGCATTAAACCTGCTGGAAAAGGAAAAAAATATCAGCAAGGCTACGCTGTTAGAAGCAATCGAGAACTCTCTGCTGACCGCCTGCAAGAACCATTTCGGCAAGGCAGATAACATCAAAGTAACCATCAACCCGGAGACCGGCGATTTCTCCGTATACGCAGAGAAAGAGGTCGTTGAGGAGGTAGAGGATCCGTTAACCCAGATCAGCTACGCAGAAGCAAGACTGAAGAACCCGAAGTTCTTCCTGGGCGACGTCATCAACGTCCCGATCGAGTCCAAGTCCTTTGGCCGTATCGCTACCCAGAACGCAAAGAACGTTATCCTGCAGAAAATCCGCGAGGAAGAGCGCAGCATGCAGTTCAACGAGTGGTACCAGAAAGAGAAGGATGTGGTGACCGGTATTGTACAGCGTTACCTGGGTAAGAATGTCAGCATCAACCTGGGCAAGGTAGACGCCATCTTAAACGAGGCAGAGCAGGTAAAGGGCGAGGTCTTCAAGCCAACCGAGCGTATCAAGGTTTATGTTCTGGAAGTAAAGGACACCCCGAAGGGACCGCGTATCTCCGTATCCCGCACCCATCCGGATCTGGTAAAACGCCTGTTTGAGGAAGAGGTTACCGAGGTCAAGGACGGCACTGTAGAGATCAAGGCCATTGCCCGTGAGGCAGGCTCCAGAACCAAGATCGCGGTATGCTCCAACGATCCGAACGTAGATCCGGTAGGCGCATGTGTCGGCATGAACGGCGCGCGTGTGAACTCCATTGTAAACGAGCTGCGCGGCGAGAAGATCGATATCATCACCTGGGATGAGAACCCGGCCTTCATGATCGAGAACGCGTTAAGCCCGGCGAAGGTCATCTGCGTAGTTGCGGATGAGGACAGCAAAGAGGCACAGGTTATCGTTCCGGATTACCAGCTTTCCCTGGCTATCGGTAAAGAGGGCCAGAACGCAAGACTGGCAGCACGCCTGACCGGTTACAAGATCGATATCAAGAGCGAGACCCAGGCAAGAGAGCTGGGCCTGTTCGAGGAAATGGGCATCGATTATCAGGAAGAGGGCGTATACGACAACCTCGACGCTGATTTCGAAGTGTCCGCTACTGACGATTATTCAGACAACAATACCGAGTTCTAATAAGAAATACAGAATAGGAAGTGAACAGCAATTGGTGAATGCGAAGAAGTTTCCGCAGAGACAGTGTATCGGCTGCGGTGAAATGAAAAACAAAAAAGAAATGATCCGTATACTGAAAACACCGGAAGGGGAATTTGTTGTGGATGCGACCGGACGCAAGAACGGACGCGGCGCGTACATCTGTCCGTCCATGGACTGCTTCAAAAAAGCAGTGAAGGGCAAGGGACTGGAGCGTTCCTTTAAGATGGCAATTCCGAAAGAGGTGTACGAGACACTGGAAAAGGAGATGGAACAGCTTGGATAACAGACAGAAAATCCTGAACCTGATCGGACTGGCCACCAAGGCCGGAAAGACCGCAAGCGGAGAATTCTCTACGGAGAAGGCCGTGAAGAGCGGAAAAGCCCATCTGGTCATCGTATCAGAGGAGGCTTCCGACAACACGAAGAAGATGTTTACCAATATGTGTACTTACTATAAGGTCCCTATTCTGTTTTTAGGCGGCAAAGAGGAACTTGGGCATTCCATGGGCAAGCAGATGCGCGCGTCTCTGGCCGTTGTGGATGCAGGACTGGCAAAGGCAATCGTGAAACAAATGAATATAATCGGAGGTAGTGAGTATGAGAGTAAGTGAACTGGCAAAAGAGCTGGGAAAATCCAGTAAAGATGTATTAGATGTGTTACAGAAGAACAATCAGGATGTGGCAACCCATTCATCCAACGTAAGTGACGCACAGATCGGCATGGTAAAGAAGGCACTGGGTGCAGGCGCTTCCGAGCCGAAGGCAGATGGCGCGGCACCGAAGAAGAAGCTGGCAGCGGTATATCGTCCGCAGAACTCCCAGCAGAGACCGGCTCAGCCGAAGCCGGCAGCACGCCCGCAGGCACAGAGTGCTTCCGCTCCGGCACAGCAGGCAGCACCGCAGAATAAACCGGCTGAGAACGCGCAGCAGGCAAGACCGGCACAGTCCGGTGAGAACCGTCAGGGTGGCTTTAACGGAAACCGTGATAACAACCGTCAGGGCGGCTTTAGCGGAAACCGCGACAACAACCGCCAGGGCGGCTTTAGCGGAAATCGCGACAACAACCGCCAGGGTGGCTTTAACGGAAACCGCGACAACAACCGTCAGGGCGGCTTTAACGGAAACCGCGACAACAACCGCCAGGGCGGCTTTAACGGAAACCGCGACAACAACCGCCAGGGTGGCGCAGGCCGCGACAATAACCGTCAGGGTGGTTTTGGCGGAAACCGCGAAGGCGGCTTCAACCGTGACAACAACCGTCAGGGCGGCGGCTTTAACAGAGATAATCGCCAGGGTGGCGGCTTTAACCGTGACAACCGTCAGGGCGGAAACCGCGAAGGCGGCTTTAACCGTGACAACAACCGTCAGGGCGGTGGCTTTGGCGGCAATAGAGACAATCGCCAGGGTGGCGGCTTTAACAGAGATAACCGCCAGGGCGGCGGATTTGGCGGCAACCGCCAGGGTGGTTCCGGCAGACCGGGTCAGAGAGACGGCGGTTCCAAGAGCTACGATACCCCGATCCAGACCAAGCCGACCAACAACCGTCAGCAGACCAACAACGCGCATAAGAAGGACAAATACGATAAGACCAGAATGATGGAAGACGGCCCAAGAAGCAAGAACGGAAAGGTTTCCAAGCACCCGTTCATCATGCCGCAGAAGCCGGCTGAGGAGAAGGTGGAGGATACCGTAAAGGTAATCACCATTCCGGAGGTTCTGACCATTAAGGAGCTGGCTGACAAGATGAAGCTGCAGCCGTCCGCAATCGTTAAGAAGCTGTTCTTACAGGGCAAGATTGTAACCTTAAACTCTGAGATCGACTTCGATCAGGCAGAGGAGATCGCAATGGAGTACGAAGTACTCTGCGAGAAGGAAGAGAAGGTCGATGTCATTGCCGAGCTCTTAAAAGAGGACGAGGAAGATGAGAAGGACATGGTTTCCAGACCGCCGGTTGTCTGCGTTATGGGACACGTTGACCACGGTAAAACTTCCCTGCTTGACGCCATCCGTCAGACCAATGTTACCTCCCGCGAGGCAGGCGGCATCACCCAGCACATCGGTGCTTACACCGTAGATGTGCGCGGTCAGCAGATCACCTTCTTAGATACCCCGGGACATGAGGCATTCACCGCAATGCGTATGCGTGGCGCTCAGTCTACCGATATCGCGATCCTGGTAGTCGCAGCAGACGATGGCGTAATGCCGCAGACCGTTGAGGCTATCAACCACGCGAAGGCAGCCGGAGTTGAGATCATCGTTGCCATCAACAAGATCGATAAGCCGTCCGCTAACGTAGACCGTGTAAAACAGGAGCTGGCTGAGTACGAGCTGATCCCGGAGGACTGGGGCGGCAACACCGTATTCGTACCGGTATCCGCACACACCAAGGAGGGCATTCCGGAGCTGCTTGAAATGATCCTTCTGACTGCAGAAGTGAAAGAGTTAAAGGCAAACCCGAACCGCCGCGCAAGAGGCCTTGTCATCGAGGCTGAGCTGGATAAGGGCAAAGGCCCGGTTGCTACCATTCTGGTACAGAAGGGTACCCTTCGTGTCGGCGATAACGTAACCGCTGGTCCGTGCTACGGTAAAGTCCGTGCCATGATGGACGATAAGGGCCGCAGAGTCAAAGAGGCTGGTCCGTCCATGCCGGTTGAGATCCTGGGCTTAAACGATGTTCCGGGCGCAGGCGATGTGCTGATGGCTACCGAGAACGAGAAAGAAGCAAGAAGCTACGCAGAGACCTTCATCTCTGAGAGCAAGAATAAATTACTGGAAGACACCAAGGCAAAACTGTCTCTGGATGATCTGTTCAGCCAGATCAAGGCAGGTAATGTCAAAGAGCTTCCGATCATTGTAAAAGCAGATGTACAGGGCTCCGTAGAGGCAGTAAAACAGAGCCTGACCAAGCTTTCCAACGAGGAAGTTGTGGTTAAAGTCATCCACGGCGGCGTAGGTGCCATCAACGAGTCCGATGTAACGCTGGCATCCGCTTCCAACGCGATCATCATCGGCTTTAACGTCCGTCCGGACGCTACCGCAAAATCCATCGCAGACCGCGAGAAGGTAGACCTGCGTCTGTACCGCGTCATCTACCAGGCAATCGAGGATGTCGAGGCAGCCATGAAGGGCATGCTGGATCCGGTATTCGAGGAGCAGGTCATCGGTCACGCAGTTGTCCGCCAGACCTTCAAGGCATCCGGCGTTGGTACCATTGCAGGTGCTTATGTCATGGATGGTAAGTTCCAGAGAGGATGCTCCTGCCGTATTACCCGTGACGGCGAGCAGATCTTCGACGGCGCACTGGCTTCCTTAAAGCGTTTCAAGGACGATGTCAAGGAAGTTGCAACCGGTTACGAGTGCGGCCTTGTATTCGAGAAGTTCAACGATATCAAGGAAGACGATATGGTTGAGGCATATATGATGGTAGAGGTACCGCGCTAGGATTTGGAACCGGATCCCCTGAACTTTAGAAAGGAAGCACTGAGTTTTCGGTGCTTCCTTTAAGAGTATTTAGAGTCTGCCTGTCCGGGCAGACTTCAAGAGAGGAATGAATAATCATGCGAAAAAACAGCATTAAAAATACGAGAATCAACATGGAGGTGCAGAGAGAACTTAGCGAGATCATCCGCACCGAAATCAAGGATCCGCGTGTAAATGGCGCCATGACGTCCGTTGTGGCGGTTGAGGTTACGCCGGATCTGAAATACTGCAAGGCATACATCAGTGTGCTGGGCGACGAGGAGCGCGCGAAGGATGCGCTGACCGGCTTAAAGAGTGCCGTTGGCTACATCCGCAGAGAGCTTGCGCACCGCGTCAATCTGCGTAACACCCCGGAGATTACCTTTGTTCTGGACCAGTCCATTGAGTATGGCGTGAACATGTCCAGACTGATCGACGAGGTGACCAAAGACTTAAAAGACTGAGAAGGGAGTGACGGAGGATGCAGGAACGCAAACTGATGGAACTGGCAGAGGCCGCAGGCACCATTGCCATTGTGGGCCATGTAAGACCGGATGGGGACTGTGTGGGCTCCTGTCTGGCCGTGTGCAACTATATCACGGAGCAGTACCCGGAGAAAACCGTAGATGTTTATCTGGAGACTCCTCCGGTGAAATTTTCCTACTTAAAGCAGTTTGAGCGCATCTGCTCAGATCCGGAAACCGGAAAGCTGTATGATCTGTGCATCTGCCTGGACAGCGGAGACCGGGAGCGCCTTGGAAAGAATGTGGTGTATCTGGATGCCGCAAAGACCAGTATCTGCATTGACCATCACATTACGAACCAGGGTTACGCCGCAGCGAATTTTGTGAAGGCGGACGCCAGCGCAACCTGTGAGCTGCTCTATGATTTTCTGGATGAGGAAAAGATCAGCAGAGACGTGGCTGAGTGCATTTACACCGGAATCCTTCACGACACCAACGTGTTCAAGAACAGCAACACCACCGAGCGGACCATGCAGGTAGCCGGTGCCATGATGGCAAAGGGCATCAATTTCTCCCGCATCATCGACGAGAGCTTCTATAAGAAGACCTACGTGCAGAACCAGATTATGGGCCGCGCGGTGCTGGAGAGTGTACTGTTCTTAGACGGCAAGTGCATTTTCAGCGTGGTGCGCAAGCAGGACATGGACTTCTACGGTGTGGAAGCTTCAGACCTGGACGGTATTGTGGACCAGCTGCGGATTACCGATGGCGTGGAGGTGGCAATCTTCCTGCATGAGACGGAGAATCATGTATACAAGGTAAGCATGCGCTCCAACAATTTCGTAAATGTGAGCAAGGTTGCTTCTTATTTTGGCGGCGGCGGACATGTCCGCGCGGCCGGATGTACCATGAGCGGAAGCGTGCATGATGTCATCAACAACCTTTCCGCGCAGATTGACAAGCAGATAAAGGAGCACGAAGCTTAGTGGACGGAATCATCAATGTATACAAGGAAAAAGGCTTTACCTCCCATGATGTGGTAGCGAAGCTGCGTGGGATCCTGCGCATGAAAAAAATCGGTCACACCGGAACCCTGGACCCGGCGGCGGAGGGCGTACTTCCGGTCTGCCTGGGAAAGGGAACCCGTCTCTGTGACATGCTGACCGATAAAACCAAGACCTACCGTGCAGTACTGCTTCTGGGCCAGGAAACGGATACCCAGGATACCACGGGCGTGGTGCAGGCGGAATATCCGGTCCATGTGACGGAAGAAGAAGTGCGGGAGGCCATCGTAAGCTTTCTCGGCGACTACATGCAGATTCCGCCGATGTACTCCGCTCTGAAGGTGAACGGCAAAAAGCTCTACGAGCTGGCACGCCAGGGCAAAGAAGTGGAGCGCCAGGCAAGACCGGTGCAGATTCTGGACATTCAGATTGAGAGCATTGATTTACCCCGGGCGACCTTTTCTGTGACCTGTTCCAAGGGAACTTACATCCGCACCTTATGTTATGACATCGGGCGGAAGCTTGGCTGCGGAGGCTGCATGGAATCCCTGCTTCGCACCCGTGTGGACCGCTTCAAACTGGAAGACAGCCTGACCCTATCCCAGATTGAAAAGCTCCGGGATGAGGGCCGGGTGGAAGAGGTTGTGGTTCCGGTGGAAGATGTGTTTCTGGGACTTCCGGCCCTTGTCACAAAGCCGGGAGACGGAGACAAGCTGGTACATAACGGGAATCCGTTTCTGGCAGAGCTGGCTGTAGAAGAGAACTGCGATCTGTCGGCAGAGTCTGGAGCAGGCAGCAACGGGGCTGCGGAACGGGCTGGCCGGTCAGAGAGTGAATGCGGCCTGGCATCATCTGTGGCAGACCGTTTTGACGGAGTCCGCGTCTACGACAGTGAGCACCATTTCATAGGAGTCTACCGTTACAGCGAAGAAAAGCGGCGCTATCAGCCGCAGAAAATATTTCTTGGGGGAAACCAGTTATGAAGGTAATTACCGGGACCAGGGAGTTTTGTATAGAAGAACCAACCGTGGTAACCATTGGAAAATTTGACGGGCGGCATAAGGGTCATCAGAAATTGTTAAAAGAGATGCTGCGTCAGAAGGAATGCCACGGATGGAAGACAGCAGTCTTTACCTTTGATATGGCACCCCTGGGTGTTGTGTCGGGCAAGCGGGCAACGGTCATTACCACCAACGAAGAGCGGCGCAATAACATGCGGGCCATGGGCATGGACTATCTGGTGGAGTATCCCTTCAACCGGGAGGTGGCTGCCATGTCACCGGAGGATTTTGTTACCGAAGTGCTGGTAAAGCAGATGCACGCAAAGGTCGTGGTGGCCGGACCGGACTGCAGCTTTGGGTACAAGGGCGCCGGAAACGCGGAGCTGTTAAGAAAACTGGGGCCGGAGTATGGCTTTGAGACCATCATCATTGAGAAAAAACAGGATGACCACCGGGATATCAGCAGCACCTACGTCCGGGAAGAACTAGACCGGGGCAATATCGAGAAGGCCAATGAGCTTCTGGGAGAACCCTACGCCATCCACGGCAAAGTCGTGCATGGAAACCATATCGGCGGTGCCGTGCTGGGCTTTCCAACCGCTAACATCCTTCCGCCGCCGGAGAAGCATCTGCCGCCCTTTGGCGTTTATGTTTCCCGGGTGCTGATCGATGGGAAGTTTTACGGCGGAGTCAGCAACATCGGCCGCAAGCCGACCATTCAGGGCGACAATCCCATCGGAGTGGAAACCTATGTCATGGGACTGGAAGAAAACCTGTACGGGAAAGACATCCAGGTACAGCTCTTAAACTTCGAGCGCCCGGAACAGAAATTTGATTCCCTGGAGGCGCTCAAAGAGCGGATCGGGAAAGACAAGCAGTATGCGGCGGATTATGTGGAAGCACATCCGGAGCTGTTTGCGGAGGAAGAATAAACAGAATATAGAAATTTGTCCTCAATTTGGGGACGATTTTGGTAAAACAAAGCGAGGGCTTGCCATCAACAGAATGGCAGCCCTCGCTGTTTTTCGTTATGAAATAAATTAATGATATAACCGGTTGTTCTCATAAATCGGTTCGGAAGTCAGGTGCAGGCCCAGCTTCTTGAAGGTGTTGGTATCTACAGAAGAGAGCATGACGGAGGTGTGAAGCTCACATCCTCTTAACTTCGGAAGCTGCTCTAATGCCAGCTTTGCGTTCGGGTCGGTGGCTGCGCACATGGACAGGGCAATGAGCACCTCGTCAGTGTGCAGGCGCGGGTTCTTGCTTCCCAGGTATCCGGTCTTTAATCCCTGAATCGGCTCAATGAAGGTCGGGGAGATTAAGTGGATGTCGTCGGAAATTCCACCCAGCTCCTTCACTGCGTTTAACAGAACTGCTGCGGAAGCGCCAAGCAGGGCAGTGGTCTTTCCGGTTACGATCTTGCCGTCCGGAAGCTCCAGAGCTGCGGTCGGTGTGCCGGTCTCTTTTGCGAGATTGACAGCAGCCGGGACCACGCTTCTCATGTCGGTGGTGATCTTGGCTTGCTTCATAAGCAGCTCAATTTTGTAAACCTCATCCTTGCTGCCTTTGTCTTTGGCTACACGGTTTAAAGCCTGGTAATAGCGGCGGATGATCTCCTGGCGGGATGCTTCCTGGCACGCTTCATCATCGATGATGCAGTTTCCGGCCATGTTAACGCCCATGTCGGTCGGGGACTTGTACGGACAGTAACCGTAGATGCCCTCGAACATGGCAGCCAGTACCGGGTAGATCTCCACGTCACGGTTGTAGTTGACGGTGGTAACACCGTAAGCCTCTAAGTGGAACGGATCGATCATGTTGACATCGTTTAAGTCTGCGGTAGCAGCCTCGTATGCCAGGTTAACCGGATGCTTTAACGGGATGTTCCAGATCGGGAAGGTCTCGAACTTTGCGTAACCGGCCTTGATGCCGCGCTTGTTCTCATGGTAAAGCTGGGAGAGGCAGGTTGCCATCTTTCCGCTGCCCGGTCCCGGTGCAGTGATGATGACCAGCGGTTTGGTGGTTTCAATGTAGTCGTTCTTTCCATAACCCTCATCGCTTACGATGTGGGCGATGTTGTTCGGGTATCCGTCAATCGGATAATGGCGGTATACTTTGATGCCAAGGTGTTCAAGCTTTGTTTTAAAGACATCTGCGGATGGCTGTCCGGTGTAGCGGGTGATGACCACGCTGCCTACATACAGGCCCTTGTCGCGGTATTCCTGGATGAGACGCAGGACGTCTGCATCGTAGGTGATGCCAAGGTCATGGCGAATCTTGTTTTTCTCAATGTCTGCCGCGTTGATGGCAATGACGATTTCAGCCTGGTCGGCTAACTGCAGAAGCATTTTCAGCTTACTGTCTGGTGCGAAGCCCGGAAGGACACGGGAAGCATGGTAGTCGTCAAACAGCTTTCCGCCGAACTCCAGGTACAGCTTGTCTCCGAACTGGCTGATCCGCTCGCGGATGTGTTCGGATTGCATCTTTAAGTACTTTTGATTGTCAAATCCAATTTTCATAGTAGTTAATACCCCTTTCCATGCGTTACATTGTAGCATATAAAAACCAGTTTTGCACCCGGATTTGTCAAAAAAATATATTATGTGGTATACTCTAGTTATTCTATAAAAAACATACGAGGAACGTGAACTATGAATGGAAAACGACGATGGCTTTTTGCCGGACTGTTACTGACTGTTTTTGCAATCACCGGATGCAGTTATCTCCACAACGCGGAAAAAATTGCCACGGCGCCGGAACCGGTAGTGGTAGGTTCCGGTGCAGAGGAACAGGCAGAAGTGGATGCTGCAGAGCAGAAAGCCAAAGAGGAAGAGCAGCAGCTGATCTCAGAGCTTCAGATTCCGGAAGAACCGGAGCAGGACGAGCGGGACGCGACCCGGGCAAAGGGAATCTACATTTCTGCCTATGTGGCAGGAACCCCGGCTCTGGTGGACAATCTACTGGCAGAGTTTGACCAGACGGAAGCCAATGCACTGGTGATTGACTTCAAAGATGATTTTGGGCGTATGGTATGCGAGACAGAGTCTCCGCTGGTGCAACAGCTTGGATCCACAAAGGTTTATATTGAAGATATGGCGGGGCTGATGCAGAAATTAAAGGAACATCATATCTACACCATTGCCCGCATTCCGGCTTTTCGGGATGCCTGGCTTTCGGAGGCGCAGCCGGACTGGTGTGTGAAGAAATCCGATGGAAGCGTGTTTAAGGACCGGGATGACCATGCCTGGGTGAATCCTTATAAGGAAGAGGCCTGGGATTATCTGACAGAGATTGCCCTGGAGGCGCAGAAGCTGGGCTTTGATGAGATCCAGTTTGATTATGTGCGCTTCTGTACGGAAAAGGGCATGCAGGACGCGGTGTTTGCGGAGGAGGATACGAAGGGCCGCAGCCGGACTGATGTGATCCTGGATTTTATGGAATATGAGTATGAGAAATTGAGCGCGGCAGGTCTCTTTGTGTCCGCCGATGTGTTCGGTGCCATCATCAACAGCAATGTGAATGCGGATTCGGTAGGCCAGATCTATGGGGAGATGGCAAAGCACCTGGACTACATCAGCCCCATGATCTATCCATCCCATTATTCGGACGGAAACTATGGCATTGACCATCCGGATATGCGCCCCTATGATACCATCTGCGCGGCGCTGACGGAATCCAGAAAGGAACTTTATTTCGCCGGACTGGACGGCAGTCATGTGGCGGCAGTGCGCCCGTGGCTTCAGGACTTTACCGCCAGCTGGCTGAAGAACCATATCCCCTACGGCGGCGAGCAGGTGCGCGACCAGATCCGCGCGGTGTACGACTGCGGATACGATGAGTGGCTTTTGTGGGATGCGGCCTGCACCTATGACTGGGAAGGGCTCCTGACACCGGAGGCAGCCAGCGAAGAGGATGAACGGATTGCGGCTTCCCGGGCGGAACTCCCGGAGACCACTTATGCGCCGGAAGAGGAGGGGCATGATGCCCTGACCGTGACGGAAGGGACCCAGAATGGAGACGGCGCGGCAGCAGGAGAAAACAGTGCCGCAGGAGAAAACGCGACAGGAAGCGCAGGGCAAAACAGCGCGGCAGTCTCCGGCAGAGCCGGAACAGGTCTGACGGTGGGAAATTTCCCGGCGGCCCAGGCACTTTCCGAGGCGTTGGAAACGGCAGAAGAACCAGGCACTCCGCCAGAGACCGGAACCACGCTGCCGCCGACGGCGTAGGGAAGAAGCGGAAAGGGGGGTGGCAGGCTGGAGGTTTTCAGTACCAGATGCGTCAGCACAGATGACGAGGATGGTGCTGTGGCGGAATGCAGAAAACTCAGAGACAGGAATGAACAAATGCAGGAACAGAGAGACAGGAAGAGTGACATGACAGAACGAATTGTAAGACCGGGAGAATTTTACCGGCATTTTAAAAATAAACTGTACCAGATCGTGGCGGTGGCCAGACATTCGGAAACCGGAGAGCGCATGGTGGTCTACCAGGCCCTTTACGGGGATTACGGCGTGTATGTGCGCCCCTACGATATGTTTACCAGCGAGGTGGACCATGAAAAATACCCGGAAGTGACCCAGAAGTGGCGGTTTGAGCGGGTGGGATTTAGGCGGAATGTCACGGAAAACGCTCAGATGGCACGACAGGAAGCGGGAGTGGCGGCAGGAAGCAAAGCTGAATCATCAGCGGAAGATGTGTCTGCAGCGCCAGAACTTACAGCTCATTACACGGAGACTGATTCTACCCGGCACTACGCGGACCGCACCCCGGACCCGGCGTTTTTACAGTTTCTGGATACCGAGGATTTTGAACTCCGCATGGAATGCTTAAAAGTACTGGAGGAGCGCATCACCCAGCAGGAATTAGACAGCATGTATCTGGTGCTGGATATGAAGCCGGAGCGCGGCTCTCTGCAGGAGCAGCTTTACGCAGTACGCCGTTTCCTCACCATGCAGAAGCGCTATGATGGCAGCCGCCTGCGCTGACTGCGTTTTGGCGGGCGAAAGCGTACTGGCAGCAGGCCAGATCAGAACGGTCATCAGGAGGAATCATGTTATTTGACATCGAAGAAGAACTGAAAAAACTCCCGTCCCAGCCGGGCGTGTACATCATGCACGACGCAAAGGACGAGATCATTTACGTGGGCAAGGCCATCCGCTTAAAGAACCGGGTGCGTCAGTATTTTCAGAGCAGCCGGGGAAAGACCGCCAAGATCCAGCAGATGGTATCCCGCATCGCGCGGTTTGAGTATATTGTGACGGACTCGGAACTGGAAGCGCTGGTGCTGGAGTGCAACCTCATCAAGGAGCACCAGCCCCGCTACAACACCATGTTAAAGGATGACAAGGCTTACCCGTACATCCGTGTTACGGTGGGGGAGGATTTTCCGCGGGTGCAGTTTGCCCGCACCATGAAAAAGGACAAGAGCCGGTATTTTGGCCCTTACACCAGTGCCGGGGCGGTAAAAGATACCATTGACTTAATTCACAAATTATATAAGGTGCGCACCTGCAACCGGTTCCTGCCAAGGGATATCGGCAAGGACCGTCCATGCTTAAACTACCATATTAAACAGTGTGACGCGCCCTGTCAGGGATACATCAGCAGGGAAGAGTATGCAGAGCATATCAGACAGGTGCTGGAATTTTTAAACGGGCATTACGACAATCTGTTAAAGCGCCTGGAAAACCAGATGATGGAAGCTGCGGAGAAGATGGAATATGAAAAAGCGGCAGAGTACCGGGATCTGCTGGCCAGTGTAAAAAAGGTGGCTCAGAAGCAGAAAATTACCAGCAGCAGTATGGAGGACCGGGACATCATCGCCATGGCCATGAACGACACCGACGCGGTGGTGCAGGTCTTTTTTGTGCGGGAAGGCAAGCTGATCGGGCGGGATCATTTTGGCATCCGCATCGGTGCGGAGAAGGACAAAAGCCAGATTCTTACCAGCTTTGTGAAACAGTTCTACGCGGGAACGCCGTTTCTGCCCAAGGAACTGTGGATCCAGCAGGAAATTGAGGATATGGAGGTCATAGAGCAGTGGCTCAGTGCCAGAAAAGGCCAGAAGGTCCGGATTGTCGTGCCGAAGAAGGGCGAGAAGGAGCGGCTGGTAGAGCTGGCCCAGAAGAACGCCTCCATGGTGCTGAGGCAGGATTTTGAGCGCAACCAGAGAGACGAGATGCGCACCATCGGCGCCATGAACGAGGTGGCGTCCTGGCTGGGGCTCACCGGTGTGCGCCGCATGGAAGCCTTCGATATTTCCAACATTTCCGGCTATGAGTCGGTGGGCTCCATGGTGGTGTATGAGGATGGCAAGCCGAAGCGCAGCGATTACCGCAAATTTCGCATTAAGACCGTCATCGGACCGAATGATTACGCGTCCATGCGGGAGGTGCTGACGCGCCGGTTTACCCACGGCCTGGAGGAACTGTCCCAGTTAAAGGAGCAGGGCGTGGAAAAGAAGTTCGGAAGCTTCACCCGTTTCCCGGATATCCTGATGATGGATGGCGGCCGTGGCCAGGTGAACATTGCGGAAGAGGTCCTTTCAGAACTGGGGCTTTCCATTCCAGTCTGCGGCATGGTGAAGGATGACAACCACCGGACCCGGGGACTGTATTACCAGAATGTGGAGATTCCCATTGACCGGCATTCCGAAGGCTTCCGGCTCATCACCAGAATTCAGGATGAGGCTCACCGGTTTGCCATCGAGTACCACCGGAGCCTGCGCAGCAAGAGCCAGGTGCGCTCGGTGCTGGATGACATTCCGGGCATCGGAGACACCCGGAGAAAGGCGCTGATGAAGCACTTTAAATCCATTGAGGCGGTGCAGGCCGCCAGCGAGGAAGAGCTTTCCCAGGTTCCGGGCATGAACCGGGCCGCGGCAGAGAGCGTGTACCGGTTCTTCCGAAAGAAAAAGGACGATGCGCCCATAGAAATTGTGGAGGAAACAGGGAATACCTAAACCTGCCAACGCGGATGACAACCCTTACAATTTGTGGTATGATAAACATATTCTGAAAATAGAAACAGCCACATTCTTTTTCACGGCTGAATGAACAAGATAAAGGAGCGGGGCAATATGTACGGTGTAACAATTACAGAACTGATCACAAAGATGAAAATGAAAAATGTACTTCCGGAAATTGACACAGACAAGGTGGTATTAAGTCACCCGGATGTGAACCGTCCGGCACTGCAGTTAACCGGTTTCTTTGACCATTTTGACCGGGAACGTGTCCAGATCATCGGATATGTGGAGCAGGCATACATCAACACCCTGCCGCGGGAGGTGCGGGTAGAGCGCTACGACAAGCTGCTTTCCAGCGAGATCCCATGCGTGGTTTACAGCCGCGGCCAGGAGCCGGATGAAGACATGCAGGACCTGTGCCTGCACTATCAGGTACCGTTAATGGTTTCGGATAAGAGCACTTCCGATCTGATGGCAGAGGTCATCCGCTGGCTGAAGGTAAAGCTGGCACCGTGCATCAGCATTCACGGTGTTCTGGTGGATGTATTTGGTGAGGGCGTTCTGATCATGGGTGAGAGCGGCATCGGCAAGAGCGAGGCAGCCCTGGAGCTCATCAAGCGCGGACACCGTCTGGTATCGGACGATGTGGTCGAAATCCGCAAGGTCAGTGACGCAACCCTGGTGGGAAGCGCACCGGATATCACCAAGCATTTTATTGAGCTGCGCGGTATCGGCATCATCGATGTGAAATCCCTGTATGGTGTTGAGAGCGTAAAAGATACCCAGAACATCGATATGGTCATCAAGCTGGAAGACTGGGACAAAGATAAAGAGTATGACCGGCTGGGCCTGGAGGACCGTTACACCGAGTTCCTCGGCAACCAGGTAGTCTGCCACAACATCCCGATCCGTCCGGGCAGAAATCTGGCTATCATTGTAGAGTCCGCAGCGGTTAACTACCGCCAGAAGAAGATGGGCTACAATGCGGCTCAGGAGCTGTA
Organism: Ventrimonas faecis; assembly: GCF_040096075.1. Taxonomy (NCBI): domain Bacteria; kingdom Bacillati; phylum Bacillota; class Clostridia; order Lachnospirales; family Lachnospiraceae; genus Ventrimonas; species Ventrimonas faecis. The sequence continues at coordinate 15,129 of NZ_JBBMFJ010000024.1, read as the reverse complement.
CAACCGTGTACAGGCAAACCTCGGCAATAAATAAAATGTGCCAGGAGCATAGCTTATAACAGCGAAAATAAATAAAGGCAGAATAAAAAAACTATGAAACAGGCAGCAGAAAAACTGAAACAGGCGGTGAGCGCGGGCGTATTCCTGACGGATGAGCCCATGAGCCGCCACACCACGTTCCGCACGGGAGGCCCGGCAGATATTTACATCGAGCCGTCCTGCGCGGAAGAATTAAAACAGGTACTGGAGATCTGCAGGGAAGAAAATCTGGCGTATACCATCATTGGAAATGGCAGCAACCTGCTGGTGGGCGATAAGGGCTACCGGGGCGTGCTGATTTCCTTTGGAAAGCCCTTTGGCCAGGTGGCCGTGGAAGGAACTCAGGTGCGTACTGGTGCCGGTGCCCTGCTTTCCGTTGTGGCAAAGCAGGCCCTGAGCGCGTCCCTGACCGGTTTTGAGTTTGCGGCCGGCATTCCGGGCACCATCGGCGGTGCCGTGGTCATGAACGCGGGAGCCTACGGCGGGGAACTCTGCCAGGTGCTAAAGGAGGCCACCGTTCTGACACCGGAGGGAGAGGTGAAAACACTTTCACTTCCGGAACTGGAACTGGGCTACCGCACCAGCTGCGTTCAGAAAATGGGTTACATCGTGCTGGAGGCAGTACTGGAATTACAGCCGGGAAACGCAGAAGAAATCCGTGCGGTCATGGATGAACTGGCATCAAAACGCAAGGAAAAGCAGCCGTTGGAGTACCCGAGCGCGGGCAGCACATTTAAGCGTCCGACAGGATATTTCGCAGGCAGGCTGATTCAGGACGCAGGACTTCGCGGTTTTACCGTGGGAGGCGCCCAGGTGTCAGAAAAACACTGCGGCTTTGTCATCAACCGGGATCATGCCACTTCAGCTGATATCCTTTCCCTGTGCAGACAGGTGCAGGAAAAGGTGAAGGAGCAGTCTGGTGTGGATCTGGAGCTGGAAGTGAAGCTGCTTGGTGAATTTTAGAAACGGAGAAAACAGATGAGACTGGTAATCGTGACGGGAATGTCGGGAGCCGGAAAAACGTCGGCTCTGAAAATGCTGGAGGATCTTGGGTTTTACTGTGTAGACAATCTGCCGATTCCCCTGATGGAGGCGTTTGTGGAGCTTGTCATGCAGAAACCGGCGGCCCATGAGGAGGTAGCGCTGGGAATCGATATCCGGAGCGGAGAGGAGCTCCCGCAGCTGGAGCAGGTTCTGGAGAACTGGAAGGTACAGCAGGTTCCTTATGAAATCCTGTTTCTCGACAGCAGCGATGCCACGCTGGTCAAGCGTTACAAGGAAACGAGACGATCCCATCCGCTTGCCGGAAAGGGCCGGGTGGACAGCGGCATCCAGCTTGAGCGGGAAAAGCTTGCGTTTATCAAACAGCAGGCGAATGTGATCCTGGATACCAGCAGCCTTCTTACCAGGGAACTGCGCAAGGAGCTGGAAAAGATTTTTGTGCAGGACCGCCGTTACCAGAATCTCTTTATTACCGTGCTGTCCTTTGGATTCAAGTACGGAATCCCGAACGATGCGGATCTGGTGTTTGACGTGCGTTTCCTGCCAAACCCTTACTATGTGGAGGCGCTCCGCAGCCACACGGGACAGGAGGCGGAGGTTCAGGCCTATGTGCGCCAGGGCGGCACGGCTGACCGGTTTCTTTCCATGCTTTACGAGATGCTGGATTTCCTGATTCCAAACTATGTGCAGGAGGGGAAAAACCAGCTCGTCATTGCCATTGGCTGTACCGGCGGCAAGCACCGCTCCGTCACTGTGGCCAATGCGCTGTACCAGCATTTAAGCGGACTGGAGGAGTACGGATTAAAGATTGAACACCGGGATATTGAGAGGTAGCAGGATATGTCATTTTCTTCTAAGGTAAAGGAAGAACTTTCCAGGCAGCTATCCCCGGCCAGGCACTGCCAGATTGCGGAGATCGCGGCAATCTTAAGCCTTTGCGGGCGTATCCAAATTTCGGAGAACAACCGCTACCGGGTGAAGATCCACACGGAAAATGAGGCAGTTGCAAGAAAGTACTTTACATTATTGAAAAAAACATTTAATATAAGAATTGATGTCTCCATACGGCAGGGCATCGGGAACCACAAAAACAGGACCTGCACCGTAGCGGTCACCCATCACGAGGACGCCATGCGGGTGCTTCAGGCAGTCAAGCTCATTGACCCTTACGGGGAAATCGAGGAGAATCTGTCCCTGGCCCAGAACGTGGTCCTCATGCAGAACTGCTGCAAGCGCGCGTTTATCAGAGGAGCGTTTCTGGCAGCAGGTTCCATCAGCGATCCGGAAAAGTTTTACCATTTTGAGATTGCCTGCGCGACCGAAGCGAAGGCAAAACAGATCCAGGGCCTCATCCTTTCCATGGGAATCGAAGCCAAGATCGTGCTGCGGAAGAAATATTTCGTGGTCTATATCAAAGAGGGAAACCTGATCGTTGATATCTTAAACGTTATGGAAGCACCGGTTGCGCTTATGGAGCTGGAGAACATCCGCATTCTCAAGGAGATGCGCGGAAGTGTGAACCGGCAGGTAAACTGTGAGACAGCCAATATCAACAAGACGGTATCGGCGGCAGTCAAGCAGATGGAAGATATCATATACATCAGAGATACGGCAGGGTTTGACAGTCTGCCGGATAATCTGAGGGAAATCGCAGAGTTAAGGCTGGCCAGACCGGAGGCTACGTTGAAGGAGCTTGGAGAAGCACTGGATCCGCCGGTCGGTAAATCAGGCGTAAACCATCGTCTCAGGAAACTGGGAAATATGGCAGAGCTGCTGAGACAGGAGCGGCCCGACACAGAGACATAGGCAGAGAAAGAGAAGAAGATCTGCATATGCCTGAAAACGAGGAGGATAATTATGTTAAAGAAAACGATCGCCATTGGACTTTCATCCGGACTTGAGGCAAGACCAGTCGCTATGCTGGTTCAGATCGCGAGCCAGTTTGACAGTCAGATCTATGTAGAGAACAACAATGCCCGCGTGAATGCAAAGAGCATTATGGGTATGATGACACTTGGCATGGGCGCTGGTGAGGAGATTACCGTTTCTGCTGACGGAGACGATGAGAACGAAGCACTTGACAACATTGAAAAATACTTAAAGGGCGAGAAATAAGATCCTACCGATCCTTTCCCCAAAAGTTAGTCTATACAAGAGATGCTGAAGCGGCAGGGTGGAAATGATATTTCCGCCCTGTTTTTATGAACATAGATAAAGGAGAAAACAGTGGCATTTACACATTTGCACGTCCATTCAGAGTACAGTCTGCTGGATGGTTCCTGTAAGATCAAAGAACTGGCGGCGCGGGCCAAAGAGCTTGGCATGGACAGCATGGCCATCACCGACCATGGTGTTATGTACGGTGTCATCGACTTTTACCGGGCAGCAAGGGAAGTGGGCATCAAGCCCATCATCGGCTGCGAGGTTTATGTGGCGCCTGGCTCCCGCTTTGACCGGGAAAACACCAATGGCGAGGATCGCTACTACCATCTGGTTTTGCTGGCAGAAAATGATACCGGATACCACAACCTCATGAAGATTGTGTCCAAGGGTTTTGTGGACGGCTTCTATTACAAACCCCGTGTGGATTATGAGGTACTGGAAACCTACCATGAAGGTGTCATTGCCCTCAGTGCCTGCCTGGCGGGCGAGGTGCAGCGCTATCTGGCCCGGGGCATGTATGAGGAGGCCTGCAGATCTGCAAGGCATTACGAGCAGATTTTCGGAAAGGGCAACTTCTTTTTGGAGCTGCAGGACCATGGCATTCCCACCCAGAAGACCGTAAACCAGGGACTCATGCGCATGAGCCGGGAGCTTTCCATGGATCTGGTGGCCACCAACGATATTCATTATATTCTGGCGGAGGACGCGGCACCGCACGATATTCTTTTATGCATCCAGACCGGCAAGAAGGTGTCCGATGAGAACCGCATGCGCTACGAGGGCGGCCAGTATTACGTGAAGTCTGAGGAAGAGATGCGGGCGCTGTTTCCGTATGCTCAGGAGGCCATTGACAATACCCACAAGATTGCGGAGCGTTGCAATGTGGAGATTGAGTTTGGCGTGACCAAGCTGCCAAAATACGAGGTGCCGGAGGGCTATGATTCCTGGAGCTACTTAAACAAGCTGTGCCAGGACGGTATGGCGAAGCGTTACCCGAATGATGATGGCACGCTGCAGGAGCGCCTTTCCTACGAGCTGGGCGTTATCCACAACATGGGTTACGTGGATTACTTCCTGATCGTGTGGGATTTCATTCATTTCGCAAGATCCCACGACATCATGGTAGGACCGGGACGAGGCTCTGCGGCGGGAAGCATTGTTTCCTACTGCCTGGAGATCACCAACATTGATCCGGTGCGCTATGACCTGCTCTTTGAGCGGTTCTTAAACCCGGAGCGTGTATCCATGCCGGATATTGATATTGACTTCTGCTTTGAACGCAGGCAGGAAGTCATTGATTATGTGGTGGAGAAATACGGCAAGGATCAGGTGGTACAAATTGTTACCTTCGGTACTCTGGCGGCCAAGGGCGTGGTGCGGGATGTGGGCCGTGTGCTGGATCTTCCGTACGCCCGCTGTGACGCCATTGCCAAGATGATTCCGGGGGATCTGGGCATGACCCTGGATAAGGCATTAAAGCAGAGCCCGGATCTGCGGGAGGCATACCAGAGCGATGATGAGGTGCGCTACCTCATCGACATGGCCAAGCGCCTGGAGGGACTTCCGAGACATACCTCCATGCATGCGGCCGGTGTTGTGATCGGCCAGCGGGCCATGGATGAATTTGTGCCCCTTTCCCGCGCCTCGGACGGCACCATCACCACCCAGTTTACCATGACAACGCTGGAAGAACTGGGCCTGCTCAAGATGGATTTTCTGGGCCTTCGTACCCTGACGGTCATTCAGAACGCGGTGTGTCAGGCAGAGGAGAATTACGGCGTCCACCTGGTCATGGAAGAGATTGATTACAACGATAAAGAAGTTCTGGCCTCCATCGGCACCGGAAAGTGCGATGGCATCTTCCAGCTGGAGAGTTCGGGTATGAAGAGCTTCATGAAGGAGCTGCGCCCGGAGAATCTGGAGGATATCATTGCGGGTATTTCCCTGTATCGTCCGGGCCCCATGGATTTTATTCCCCGTTATTTAAAAGGAAAGAACGACAAAGGTTCCATCACTTATGAATGTCCGCAGCTGGAGCATATTCTGGGACCGACCTACGGCTGTATCGTCTACCAGGAGCAGGTTATGCAGATCGTCCGGGACCTGGCGGGCTATACCATGGGCCGGAGCGATCTGGTGCGTCGTGCCATGTCCAAGAAGAAGGCGGCGGTCATGGAGAAGGAACGCCAGAATTTCGTGTACGGCAACCCGGAGGAACACGTAAAAGGCTGTATTGAGAATGGCATCGATGAGAAGACGGCGAATCATATTTATGATGAGATGATCGATTTCGCGCGGTATGCGTTCAATAAGTCTCATGCGGCATGTTACGCGGTGGTGGCATATCAGACGGCGTATCTGAAATACTATTATCCGAAGGAGTTTTTTGCGGCGCTGATGACATCGGTCATGGACAACGTGAACAAGGTGTCCGAGTATATTCTGACCTGCCGCCAGATGGGTATCCGCATCCTGCCTCCGGATATCAACGAGGGACAGAGCGGCTTCTCGGTTTCCGACGATGCCATCCGCTACGGTTTATCGGCTATCAAGAGCATTGGCCGCAACGTGGTGGACGAGATCATCCGGGAGAGGAAGAATAACGGGCTCTTTACTTCCATCGATGATTTCGTGGAGCGCATGGGCGGACGCGAGGTAAATAAGCGTACCCTGGAGAACTTCATCAAGGCCGGAGCCATGGATTCCCTGCCGGGCAACCGCCGGCAGAAGACCATGATCGCGCCGGAACTGCTGGATCAGAAGAACAAGGACCGCAAAAATGTACTGGAGGGGCAGCTGAGCCTCTTTGATTTCGCGGCAGAGGAAGAAAAGCAGCAGTACCAGATCACCATGCCGGATGTACCGGAATTCCCGAAGGGAGAGCTTCTGGCGTTTGAGAAGGAAACCCTGGGTATCTATGTCAGCGGACACCCGATGGATGAATACCTGGAAACCTGGAAAAACAGCATCACCGCCAAAACCACTGATTTTATGGTGGATGAGGAGTCCGGAAAGGCTGTTGTGGAAGACGGAGTCCGGGCGACCATCGGCGGCATGATCACCGCAAAGACGGTGAAGCTTACCAAGAACGGCCAGCAGATGGCCTTTGTAACCCTGGAGGACATGGTGGGTTCTGTGGAAGTCATCGTATTCCCGCGGGATTACGAGAGCAAGAAGCAGCTGTTAAATGAGGATGCGAAAGTATTTATCAGCGGACGAACTTCCATCGGGGATGATCCGGTGGGGCGCCTGATCTGTGAGCAGGTGATCCCGTTTGATGAGGTGCCGAAGGATCTGTGGCTGAAATTTGCCGATAAAACCCAGTATGACGCATTATGGCCGGCCGTGACAGAGGTTTTGCGGGGCTCCGATGGCCATGACACCGTGATCATCTATCTGGAAAAGGAGCGGGCAAAGAAGGTGCTTCCGTCCAACTGGCATGTGGTAGCATCGGCAGCAGTTACGGAAAGCCTTGAGAAAATAATTGGTGAAAAGAATGTCAAAGTTGTGGAAAAGGGATTGAAAAGATAGGCAAAATGTTTTAGAATACACCTTGTATGAAAAAAAGTGCATTTGGTATAAAATAAAAACGGAATGGAAAAGAGCTTCGGTCACGGATCTGTGGCCGCGGCTCCAACCTGAAGGGTAACAGGAGGAGACAACTATGGCAAAGCAAGTAAAGACAATCGGTGTCCTGACAAGCGGAGGAGATGCTCCGGGCATGAACGCAGCCATCCGTGCGGTGGTTCGTACTGCCATCAGTAAGGGAATGAAGGTAAAAGGAATCATGCGTGGTTACGCGGGACTTTTACAGGAAGAAATCGTAGACATGAGCAGTACCGATGTGTCTAATATCATTTTCCGTGGCGGTACCATCCTGTATACAGCAAGATGTATGGAGTTTGTAACTCCGGAAGGCCAGCAGCAGGGCGCGGAGATCTGCCGCAAGCATGGCATTGACGGTATCGTAGTCATTGGTGGTGACGGTTCCTTCCGCGGCGCCGGAAAGCTGGCATCCCTTGGCGTTAACACCATCGGTGTTCCGGGAACCATCGACCTGGACATTGCCTGCACCGATTACACCATCGGATTTGATACCGCAGTAAACACCGCTATGGAGGCAATCGATAAGGTACGTGATACCTCTACCTCCCATGAGCGCTGCAGTATCATTGAGGTTATGGGACGTAATGCCGGTTATATCGCATTATGGTGCGGCATCGCAAACGGCGCGGAGGACATTCTGCTTCCGGAGCGCTACGACGGCAACGAACAGGCCCTCATTGACCGGATCATCGAAAACCGTAAACGCGGCAAAAAGCATAACATCATCATCAACGCAGAGGGCATTGGACATTCCACTTCCATGGCCCGCCGCATTGAGGCAGCGACCGGCATTGAGACCAGAGCAACCATCCTGGGCCACATGCAGCGAGGCGGCACCCCGACCTGTAAGGACCGTGTGTACGCGTCCATCATGGGTGCGCGGGCAGCAGAGCTTCTGTGCGAAGGCAAGAGCAACCGTCTGGTGGCTTACAAGCACGGTGAGTTCGTCGATTTCGACATCCAGGAAGCTCTTCAGATGAAGAAGGACATCTCTGAGGAACAGTTCGAGATCGCAAAGATGCTGGCAAGATAGCAAATGACCCAACTGGCAAAAAATGTACGTCCTGAGTAACTGTTCAGTAGGTCTGCGCATTTACTGCGCTGACCGTATGAAAACATGGGCTTGCAGGCAAAAATCCCATTGCCGAAGGCAATTTTCAATGGATTTTTGCCCGTAACTGTGAGGGTACTGAACAGTTACCGTCCTGAAAACAGAAGGACTGCATGACACAACCGAAAATGACACATCCGCCCGGCAGCATATCCGCCGGGCGTGTTTCGTGTTTACGGACATGAGATTTTTTTGACAAGGCGCTGCGACCTGGCCGGAAAACCAGGGCGCAGCGGAAACGATTCAGGAGGAGAACGCAGATGACAGGACAGGACGGAAATATCGTTCTTTGTGGTTCTAACAGCTACGAAAAAAAGTATTATTTTAATGAAGAGTTTGACAGCCTCCCGGAGGCGGTGAAGAAACAGCTTCACGTGATGTGTGTCTGGTTTACGGAGGAGTGCGGCGGCATTCTGACCATGGAATTTGAGCCGGACGGCACGCTGGAGTTCAAACATACCATTTCCGAGTACGACGGTTACTGTGATGAAATCGGCGCGGATTTGAAAATCAAGCAGTACCGCCAGGAAGGACAGGAATTCTTAAAGGCACTGGAGCTGTACTTTAAGGTATTTTATCTGGGCGAGGATGCAGAAACAGTGGCGGAAAGCTACGGAATTGATACGGAAGCGCTGAAAGCTGGATTTGCTGAGAACAGTTCAGCGGGTCCTGATGACGCCGAAGAAGCGTATGAGACTGAGGACAGTTCTGAGCTGGGCGGCATTTATCCGGAAGATCTGGATGATACAGGTGAGGGTCCGGAAGAATGAAGCTGAAAATCGGAAATGTAGAACTGGAGAATAACCTGGTTCTGGCTCCTATGGCAGGAGTCACAGATATGTCCTTCCGCCAGCTTTGCCGGGAACAGGGTTGCGGTCTTCTGGTCACCGAGATGGTAAGCGCCAAGGCGATTCTGTATAAGAACCGCAACACGAAGGATCTCATGGCCATTGGCGAAGGTGAGCGGCCGGTATCGTTACAGCTGTTCGGCTCCGACCCGGAGATCGTCAGCAACATTGCCCATCAGGTGGAGGATGGCCCTTACGATATCATCGATCTGAACATGGGCTGTCCTGTGCCAAAAATCGTGGGAAACGGCGAGGGCTCCGCTCTCATGAGGAATCCGAAGCTGGTGGAGGAGCTCTTATCTGCCCTGGTAAAAAAAGTACACAAGCCGGTTACCGTCAAGTTCCGCAAGGGCTTTGACGACGACCATGTGAACGCCGTGGAAATCGCGAAGATCGCGGAGAGCTGCGGCGTGGCTGCGGTGGCGGTGCACGGGAGGACCCGGGAACAGTACTATTCCGGCAAGGCGGACTGGGATATCATCCGTCAGGTGAAGGAGGCGGTGAAGATTCCGGTCATTGGAAACGGAGATATCTTTGAACCCCAGGACGCAAAGCGAATGCTGGAGGAGACCGGCTGTGACGGCCTGATGGTAGGCCGTGGCGCCAGAGGAAACCCATGGATCTTTCATCGGATTCAACATTATCTGGAGACCGGGGAAGTGCTTCCGCCGCCGGGACCGGCGGAGGTGGGAGAGATGATCCTGCGCCACACCCGGATGCACGTGGCATTAAAGGGCGAGTACATCGGCATGAAGGAGATGCGCAAGCACATTGCCTGGTACACCGCCGGGCTTCCACATTCTTCTGCCATTCGCAGAGACTGCAACATGCTGGAGACGGAAGCGGAGCTGGTGGAGCTGCTGCGGCAGCATGGAATGCTTCGGTAATCGGGATGTGCTTTCCGGAAAGAAACATTTGCCGTATACAGCAGGAAAAACCAGTGTGTGCGGGCCGCATCAGCGCTTGACAAGGAAAGTGCTTTCAAGTATAATATTCAGAATGTATGACCACAGGTCTCAGATTTTGTATCAGACCGTGGTTTCAGTTGTAAAAACAACTGCAGCGCGCATGCGCGGGGCAGTGTAAATAAGGAAGGAAATGAGTGTCATGGCAGATAGCAAGAAACACATTTTAACCTATGCTGGTTTAAAAAAGTATGAGGATGAGTTACAGGATTTAAAGATCCATCGCAGACAGGAAATCGCGCAGAAGATCAAAGAGGCGCGTGAGCAGGGTGACCTGTCCGAGAACGCTGAGTACGATGCAGCAAAGGACGAGCAGAGAGACATCGAGCTGCGTATTGAGGAGCTGGAGAAGCTGTTAAAGAACGCAGAGGTTGTAGATGAGGACGAGATCGACTTAGACAAAGTCAGCATCGGCTGCCAGGTAAAGGTTTACGATGTAGACTTCGACGAGGAGATGGAGTTCAAGATCGTTGGTTCCACCGAGGCAAACAGCCTGCAGAACAAGATTTCCAACGAGTCTCCGGTAGGCGCAGCATTAATTGGCAAGAGCGTCGGCGATGTTGTAGACGTAGAGACCCAGGCCGGTGTACTTCAGTACAAGGTTCTGGAGATCCAGAGAGTATCATAAAAGTAGCATTTATTTATAGAAGAACGAAGGAGTAAGGAAAAAGATGGCAGAGCAGCAGAACGCAAAGCAGCAGAATGCGAAGGAGCCGGATCTCAACCAGCTTCTGAAGGTTCGCCGTGAGAAACTGGCAGAGCTTCAGGCAGCAGGCAAGGACCCGTTCCAGATCACAAAGTACGACGTAACCGTACACAGCGAAGATGTAAAGGTAAACTACGCAGAGTATGAAGGCAAAGAGGTATCCATCGCAGGACGTATGATGTCCAAGCGTGTCATGGGTAAAGCATCCTTCTGCAATGTGCAGGACTTAAAGGGCAACATCCAGTGCTACGTTGCACGTGATGACTTGGGTGAGGAAGCCTACAAAGATTTCAAACGCATGGATATCGGTGATATCGTAGGTATCAAGGGTATCGTGTTCACCACCAAGATGGGCGAGATCTCCATTCACGCAACCTCCATGGTTCTGCTGTCCAAGAGCCTGCAGATTCTTCCGGAGAAGTATCACGGCCTGACCAACACCGATATGCGTTACCGTCAGCGTTACACCGACCTGATCATGAACGAGGATGTTAAAAAGACTTTCGTAATGCGTTCCCGCATCATCAGCTGCATCCGCCGTTATCTGGACGGTCAGGGCTTCTTAGAGGTAGAGACCCCGATGCTGGTTGCAAACGCAGGCGGCGCTGCTGCAAGACCGTTTGAGACCCATTACAACGCACTGGATGAGGATGTAAAGCTCCGTATTTCCCTGGAGCTGTACTTAAAGAGACTGATCGTAGGCGGCATGGAGCGCGTGTATGAGATCGGCCGTGTATTCCGTAACGAGGGTCTGGATACCCGTCACAATCCGGAGTTCACCCTCATGGAGCTGTATCAGGCATACACCGACTACTACGGCATGATGGATTTAACCGAGAACATGTTCCGCCATATCGCAAACGAGGTTCTGGGTACCACCACCATTCCGTACGCAGATGTTGAGATCGACTTAGGTAAGCCGTTTGAGCGCCTGACCATGGTTGACGCCATCAAGAAATACACCGGCATCGACTTCGAGGAGATCAAGACCACTGAGGAAGCAAAGAAACTGGCAGATGAGAAGGGCGTAGCTTATGAGGCACGCCATGTGCGCGGCGACATCATCAACCTCTTCTTCGAGGAGTTCGTAGAGGAGAACCTGATCCAGCCGACCTTCATCATGGATCATCCGGTAGAGATTTCTCCGCTGACCAAGAGAAAACCGGACAAGCCAGAGTATGTAGAGCGTTTCGAGATGTACATCTACGGCCGTGAGATGTGTAACGCATACTCCGAGTTAAATGACCCGATTGACCAGAGAGAGCGTTTCAAGGCACAGGAGGCTGCACTGGCTGCAGGTGATGACGAGGCAAACACCACCGATGAGGACTTCATGAACGCACTGGAGATCGGTATGCCTCCGACAGGCGGTATCGGTTACGGTATCGACCGTCTGGTTATGCTGTTCACCAATAGCCCGGCAATCCGTGACGTATTACTGTTCCCGACGATGAAGAGCCTCGATGCCCCAAAGAAGAGCGAGAAGGCGGCTGCGGCAGCAGTAACCACTACGACATCGGCAGCGGAAGCCCCGGAAACAATCGACTTCTCCAATGTAAAGATCGAGCCGCTGTTCGAGGAAATGGTTGATTTCGATACGTTCAGCAAGTCTGATTTCAGAGCAGTAAAGGTTCTGGAATGTGAGGCAGTTCCGAAATCTAAGAAGCTGCTGAAGTTCGTTCTTGATGACGGTACAGACGAGAAACGCGTGATTTTAAGCGGTATTCACGAGTATTACGAGCCGGAAGAACTGGTTGGCAAGACCTGTATCGCAATCGTAAATCTGCCGCCGAGACCGATGATGGGAATTGATTCCTGTGGTATGTTGATTTCAGCAGTACACGAGGAAGATGGACATGAGGGATTAAATCTTCTCATGGTGAATGACCGGATTCCGGCAGGTGCGAAGCTGTACTAAGAATCAGAAAATCCATAGACTTTTATGAGTTTATCGAGTGTTTGACATCAAATTGACATCAAATTTGTGTCATTCGGTGGACTAATATGGACTGAAAAGGGATGTTTTAGGAATCAGAACCTTTCAAAACTTAATAGTTGAATGCTATTAAAAGGACATTTTCCAATAAAACGGAGAGTGTCCTTTTTCTGTTGTTATGGTCAAAACAAAATCAAAATAACACAAGGAGGGTTCTATTATGACAAGTACAGCGTTAGGAGCAGAAACCAAAAAGGAAGAAAAGATTATTTTTATCAGCGATGCACATGAGAAATTCTACTACGAGAAGTTAAAGGAAGTCCGGTATCAGGATGTTTACCACAAGGCACTCTGCTATTGTCTTGGGATCAGCGATGATACCAGAAGAAATGTTTACAGAATTTATGATTTCAAAACAGGATGCGTAATAACAGAGTGTTTACACGAAGGCTGGCAGACCAGTGGAAGTGTGAGAGTGGTCAGAATGGCATTCAATCTGTATTGCAATGGAACACCAAGTGTTTCCGATTATGAAGATGCAGAAGAACAGGTGGACGAGTGCAGGCAGTACACGGTGGAGGAAATATTCTGCTGTGCTTATGCACCATATTTCTGGCAGGCAATTCAGATTCGGTATCCGGAATATGCCACATACAACCATAAGCTGTATGCCTTATTGGGAGGAACAGACTAATGTTAAAAGTCAGATTGATGGGAACAAAGAATGATATTAAGTGGTTCGGAAAGATTTTGCAGAGGAATCCGAAAGTGGAAGTAACGGAGTTTTCCGAGATGTATCCGAATAAGGGAACGAAGAAATTTTACAGGGCGTATGTAGAAGTAAAGAAAAGAAACGTAGCAGAAAAATAGCAGAAAACAAAGGAGAATCTATCATGTGTAAAATAATCGCAATCGCAAACCAAAAAGGTGGTGTGGCAAGACCACCACAACCAGTAATTTAGGTATAGGACTGGCAAAACATGGCAAGAAAGTCCTGCTGATTGATGCCGATGCACAGGGCAGTCTGACGGACAGTCTTGGCTTTACAGAGCCGGATAAGCTGGAGGAAACGCTTGCAACAGCACTCGGCAATATCATCAATGATGAAGATATGGAAGCGGATTATGGTATCCTGAAACACAAAGAGGGAATTGACCTGATGCCGGGGAACATCGAGATTTCCGGTCTGGAAGTATCACTTGTCAATGTGATGAGCAGGGAGCTTGTGATGCGTTCCTACATAGAGCTGGTAAAGGATAATTATGATTATATTTTGATTGACTGTATGCCCTCCCTCGGCATGATTACCATAAACGCCTTTGCCTGTGCGGACAGTATCCTGATTCCGGTACAGGCGGCATATCTTCCGGCAAAAGGGTTACAGCAGCTTATTAAGACGATTGGAAAGGTCAGGAGGCAGATTAACCCAAAGCTGACGATTGAGGGGATTCTGCTGACAATGGTGGATGCCAGAACCAATTATGCAAAGGACATTACTGCATTACTGGTGGAGAATTACGGTAGCAAGGTGCGGATATTTGAAAACAGTATTCCCATTTCCGTCCGTGCGGCAGAGATTTCCGCAGAGGGTGTCAGTATCTACGAACATGATCCGAAAGGCAAAGTAGCCGCTGCTTATCAGTCTTTGACGGAGGAGGTGCTTGGGAATGAGTAAAGCAGGAAGTGCCGCAAAGGTAAAATTAAGCAGTTATGATGATTTATTTGGAAATGCAGAAGAAAAGACAGGGAGCGAAGAGCAGATTATCAGAGCCAAGCTCACGGATTTGCATGAGTTTAGAAATCATCCGTTCCGTGTACTGGACGATGAAAAAATGGAAGAAACAACGGAAAGCATCAGTAAGTATGGGGTGCTCGTACCGGGAATTGCAAGACCGAGGGCAGAGGGTGGCTATGAAATCATAGCCGGACACCGCAGAAAACGAGGTTCAGAACGGGCAGGAAAAGAGGATATGCCTGTGATAGTCCGCAATTATACAGACGATGAAGCTACGATTATCATGGTGGATTCCAACATTCAGCGTGAGGACATTCTGCCAAGTGAGAAGGCGAAAGCTTATGCCATGAAATATGATTAATTTGACGATGGTACTTTTGCTTTTGCTGAATATGTTTTTTCATAGAGAATTAACGTCAGCTATGAAAGCGATGTGCCATGCTGTACTCAATGATAGTTGGGCGGAGTTTCGGATTCTTAAGCTAAGAGTATTGCGGCTTACACAGTTGACAGGGTATTTGTCAATCGGACTTTTGTTATTTGGACAACTTGCAACTGTGGGATTGGCCTTGTGGTATCAAGCTAGTCCAGTGAAAGATGAGTCTATAATGGAGATTATTGCTGTTTGCTGCCCTATGGCGATTGGACTTGTTTCAAGATTTTTGTTTTCTGTTATGAATGATATTCGAACTGAAGAACTTGCTCCACTTAAGAGGAGTTTGAATGAAATGCTGTCTAAATGAACGTAATGGAAAAGAAAACACTGAAGAAAGAAGGAGATACAAGAACAGAGTATCGCTATTTCATCAGCAGTCTAAAGGAAGACATTGAACAGGCCAGTCGTGCAGTGAGAGGGCACTGGAGCATAGAAAGTATGCACTGGTATCTGGATGTAACATTCCGAGAAGATGCGAATACAACTATAGATAAACTGGCGGCACAAAATAGTATCGGAAACAATCGGTCTCAGGCACAAAAAAGGTAGTGGCTTCCATTACCTACGCGCCTGCAGACCGAT
>NZ_JBBMFJ010000023.1:0-62583 GCF_040096075.1 Ventrimonas faecis | reverse complement strand
GGCGGGGCGGCGCCAGCTGGCGCCGCCCGGCATTTTTGTGTGCTTTATAATACTGCTACTTCTCCCAACGTCCGGATGCGCCGCAGGGCAGTACAAGTCCGGTTTCGGTGACAGGAAGTCCGATTTCCTGAGCTTCTACGTGACCGCCGAATTTTGGTACGATTTCGGTGCTCATCATGTAGGTGAGAACCGCCGGAGCCAGGCCGGTGGTGTAGGAGTTGATGAGGAAGAACAGCGGGTCATCGGATAAAAGCTGTATGCACAGCTTTACGAGCGGATGAATCGCATCTTCAATTTTCCAGATTTCGCCCTTTGGGCCACGGCCGTAGGACGGAGGATCCATGATGATGGCGTCGTAATGATTGCCGCGGCGGATCTCACGCTCTACGAATTTTACACAGTCATCGACCAGCCAGCGGATCGGAGCGTCACTGAGCCCGGAGGAAGCGGCATTCTCTTTTGCCCAGCCGACCATGCCCTTGGAGGCATCCACGTGAGTCACGGAAGCACCAGCTTTGGCAGCGGCCAGGGTTGCGCCGCCGGTGTAGGCGAAGAGGTTTAAGACCTTGACCGGGCGGCCGGCATTGCGGATCTTGTCACTGAACCAGTCCCAGTTGGCAGCCTGCTCCGGAAAAAGTCCGGTGTGCTTGAAGCTGAATGGTTTTAAGTTGAAGGTCAGTCCTTTGTAGCCAATGGTCCACTGCTCCGGGAGATCAAAGAACTCCCACTCGCCGCCGCCCTTGGCGCTGCGGTGATAGTGGCCGTTCATGTGTTTCCAGCCTTTGTGAGTCTTCGGGGTATCCCAGATGACCTGCGGGTCCGGGCGGACTAAGAGGTACTTACCCCATTTTTCCAGTTTTTCTCCTTTTGAACAGTCAATGACCTGATAATCTTTCCAGCCATCTGCTAACCACATATATTTTTCCACCTTTCCTGTTCGGATATTGTATTTCTTCGTATTTTCGTTTGCTTCGGACCAGGTTCTGTCCGTTTTGCGCTCCCCGGTTTTGCGCGGGAGTTCCTTACAATTATAACAGTAAAAGGCGGCGGTGTCCACGACAACAAATTTACTTTTTGACCAAGCTATAGTATAGTAGTAAACAGAGAAAAAGGCCGTTTTTGACCCTGGCCGGGATTTGTCCGGAGGAAGCAGAAAATGGTCAGATCAGAACAAAGACAAGGTGGACGATTTTATGAAGAAATATGATTATGTACTGGTTGGAAGCGGACTTTATGCAGGTGTCTGGGCCTACGAGGCAAAGAAGCGTGGAAAAACCTGCCTGGTTGTGGAAAAACGCGATCATATTGGCGGAAATGTGTATTGTGAGGATGTAGAAGGCATTCATGTGCATCGTTATGGCGCGCACATTTTTCATACCAGTGACCGTCAGGTGTGGGACTATGTGAATCATCTGGCCGAGTTTAACCGCTACACCAACAGCCCGGTGGCCAACTACAAGGGTGAGATGTACAACATGCCGTTTAACATGAACACATTCAGCAAGATGTGGGGCATCAGCACTCCGGCAGAGGCCAAGGCTATCATTGAAGAGCAGAAGAAAGCAGTGGCCGGCGAGCCGAAAAACCTCGAAGAGCAGGCCATCAGCCTGGTGGGAACGGATATTTACCAGAAGCTGGTAAAGGGCTATACCGAGAAGCAGTGGGGCCGTGACTGCAAAGACCTTCCGGCCTTCATCATCCGCAGGCTTCCAGTGCGCTTTACTTATGACAACAACTATTTCAATGATTTATACCAGGGTATTCCGATTGGCGGCTACAACGTGATCATCAACAAGCTGTTTGAGGGCTGCGACATTGAGACCGGTGTGGATTATCTGGAACACAGGGAGCATTATGACGCGCTGGGCGAGACGGTTGTATACACCGGAACCATCGACGCCTACTATCAGTATCAGTTTGGCAAGCTGGAGTACCGCAGCCTGCGCTTTGAATCTGAGGTGTTAAATGAGGAGAATCATCAGGGGGTTGCCGTGGTCAACTACACGGACCGTGAGACTCCGTATACCCGCGTGATCGAGCACAAGCACTTTGAGTTCGGCACCCAGCCGAAGACCGTCATCACCAGAGAGTATCCGGCAGACTGGAAAGAAGGCATGGAAGCTTACTATCCGGTAAATGATGAGAAGAACCAGGCACTGTACCAGCAGTATGCGGCACTGGCAGAGAAAGAGGATCATGTGATCTTTGGCGGACGTCTGGCAGAGTATAAATATTATGACATGGACAAGGTTATTGCGTCTGCGCTCAAGCGCACGGCGGAGTGCATGGGAGAGTAGTATGGACCGGGAATGTATGAATGTGGTTTACGCCTCCAACGATGGCTATGCGAGACATCTGGGCACATCGCTGTACTCCCTGCTCGATCGGAACCGGGACTTTGCGGAGATTGCCGTTTATGTGCTGACTCTGGGACTTTCGGAAGAAAATCAGGGAAAACTCCGGGAAATTGCGGAGCATTTTGGGAGAAAGCTGGTCTTTTTAAATCTGGATGATCTGCGGGAGCGCATTGGATATGAGGTGGATACCGGTGGCTTTGATATCAGCGTTATGCTGCGCCTGTTTATGGGAGATATGCTGCCGGAGTCCGTGGAGCGGGTCTTGTATCTGGACTGTGACACGGTGGTGCTGCAGTCATTAAAGCATCTGTGGAAGGAAAATCTGGAAGGAAAGATTGTGGGAGCGGTGATGGAGCCTACCATTTACCAGGCAGTGAAGGAATCCATTGGTCTGGGTGAGGATGATCCCTATTACAATTCCGGGGTTCTTTTAACAGACTTAAAACAGTGGCGGGAGCAGGAAGTCCAGAAGAAGCTTCTGGATTTCTGGAAGAGCAAAGGCGGAAAACTCTTTGCCAGCGATCAGGATGTGATCAACGGTACGCTGAAAGGACAGATCTATACCCTGATGCCCCGCTACAACTTCTTTACCAATTACCGGTATTTTTCTTACCGGGAGCTGACGCATTTGGGAAAGACCTACAAAGCCGTAACGCCGAGAGAACTGCAGATTGCAAAGCAGCATCCTTCCATTATCCATTACATGGGAGATGAGCGGCCCTGGATTGCGGGCAATCTGAATCATTATCGCAGAGCCTATGAATTGTATCTGGCAAAGACCCCCTGGGCGGGGGCGCCGAAGCAGGAGGGGAAACGGGCTTATATGCTGGCGTATCATATGCTGGATTATGCCACGGCAGTTTGTCCGCCGGTGCGCCGGATCGTGAGCCGGAAGCTTGGCATGAAGCTGGTGGAGAGCCGTAAGAAAGCGTAGGCGGCCGTTGCGGACGGGGCTTGCAGGAGCGGAAAGCGTAAGCATATGGCAGCGCAGAAACAAAGGAAATGCTGGTTTGGGACAAACATGGAGGAAAATACAATGGTAACCGTTTTAATGGCAACGTATCAGGGAAAGCAGTATCTGGAGCAGCAGCTGGACACGATCCTAGCCCAGACTGTACCGGTGAAGATTCTGATCTCGGACGATGGCTCCGATGACGGAACCCGGGAAATGCTGGAGAACTATGCCGGGTGGTATCCGGAGCAGGTGTTTCTGCATCACAGAACAGAGCATACGGGCGGCGCGGCCGGGAACTTTTTCTGGCTGATGCAGGAAGCTCTGAAGGATGAGAAAAACGAGTACATTTTCTTCAGTGATCAGGATGATGTCTGGGAGAATAACAAAGTCAGTGTCATGCTGCACCGGATGAAGGTGCTGGAGAAGGGGCTGGGAAAGCAGTGCCCGATCCTGCTATATTCGGATATGGAAGTGGTGGATGAAGAACTTTACGAGATCAGCCCGAGCTTTGCGGCTTATACCCATCAGGATCCGGACCGCAACAGTTTTGCGGAACTTCTGGTGGAGAACCAGGTGACCGGCGGAGCCTCCATGATCAACCGGGCACTGCTCGCGCGCTGTGCGAAGAAGCCGGAAATCTGCTGTATGCACGACTGGTGGATGGCTCTTACCGCATCTTGCTTTGGCGTGATTGAGTTTATGCCGAGAACGCTTTCTAAATACCGTCAGCACGGGGATAATGTGCTGGGCGCGAAGGACGCAGGCAGCTTTGGAGAAATGAAGGCCCGTCTTGGCCGCGGCAAAGAGGTGGAGCAGAATTACCGCCGGATGTTAAACCAGGGCATTGCCTTCGGACGCCGGTTCTGGAAAGACATGGACAAGGCACAGCGCATGACCTTGCGCGCGTTTCTGGCTTTGCCGTATCAGTCGGCAGCAGGACGGTTAAAGAACATCCGTTACAATCACTTTTATAAAAATTCCGCGCTGCAGACACTGGCGATGTGCGTAACGCTGCCACGGGCGGAGAAGCTGCGGCAGCCGAAAGGTGAGCAGGCTGCCGAGGGTGAAACCTGTGAAGGGAAAGCATCGGCTACAAAGCGCGGAGCAGGGAAAGCAGCAGAGCAGGAGCAGGAGGCATGAGTGTACGTCTGAGCTGTGTGATCTTGAATTACAATGATGCAGAGACCACGGAAAAACTGGTAAAGCAGATCGTGGATTACAAGGTGCTGCATCAGATCATTGTGGTGGATAATGCCTCCACGGATAACTCTCTGGAGCGATTAAAAAAACTGGAATCAGAGCTGAGAACAGATACAGCAGGAATGAAGCAGGACCGGCAGAATGCGCAGGTACCGGCGGCCGCAGATCAGCCTGGTAAGCTTCAGGTGCTTTCCGCCGGCCACAACGGCGGCTATGGCTCCGGCAACAACCTTGGCGTCCGTTATGCCGCAGGGGAGGGCGGAGCCAGTTATGTTCTGATTGCGAATCCGGATGTGGTATTTTTAGAGCAGTCACTAAAAGCGATGCTGGCAGTCTTTGCCCGTCATCCGGAGGTGGGAATCGTAACTACCCGGATCCACGATGCGCGTTTTCCGGACTTGAAAAACGGCTGGCCGCTGCGCAGCTTCACCCGGGAACTTTTAAGCATGGGTCCGGTGAGCCGGCGTCTGTTTGGAAGAAGCTTTGACTACCCGGATTCGTATTTTGCCGGGCGCAATGCTGTATATGTGGGGGCTGTGCACGGCTCCATGCTGATGGTGGACACGGAAAAATTTCTGGAGGCCGGAGGCTATGATGAGGGAGTCTTTCTCTATGAAGAAGAGCAGATCCTTGGCCGCCGGATGCAGACTGCGGGTTACCGCAGCGTGCTTTTATTAAACCAGCATTATGATCATGAACACTCCGCATCCATCAGCAAATCTTTCTCCGACGCCATGAAACGCCAGCGGCTTCGGGAGGAGAGCACCCTTTACTATATGAAACACTATCTGCATATCAACCCGCTTCAGGAGCAGATCGCGAAACTGTGGTTTGCCGGAATCCGGATGGAGATGCAGGTGGCAAAGCTTGCAGGAATAAAAATATAGGGGCATGTCCCATCATGCTATTGGGCGAATTTCTGGAATGCTTTTGAGGCTACGCTCTGCGGATATTCCGAATCGGAAATCAGAAGGATGTTGCGCTCTGGGAACTGTTCTTCTATCTGGATCTGGAAAATATTTCCGGCGGCAAGTTCGCTGTGGGCGAAGGCCTCGGGGATGAATCCGATGCCGAGATTGTGGCGCACGGCGGGCAGAATGAGGTCGGTGGTGGCCAGTTCCATGTCCGGTGAAAAGGAAAGACCATACTGCGCAAAGTAGGTATTTAGGAAGGTGCGGCTGATGGATTCCGAGGTCAGGCTGATCCAGGGATAGGAGGCCAGTTCCCGGAGCGAAACGGGACGGTCCTTCAGTTCGTAGAACCGCCTGCCGCTGATGAGGATGTCCCGGTAGGCGTGAAGCTTTTTCATGCGCAGCGGTTCAGAGATATGGAGCGGAAGGGAAGAAACCACGGCAAAATCTACCTTGCCATCCCGCACTGCCTGGATGGAATCCTGGGTGCTGTGGTTTAAAATCTGGAAATGAACACCCGGGTATTCCTGATGAAAGGCTTCCATGGCCGCAAAGAGCCAGGAATGCAGGGCGGTCTCGGTGGCACTGATGGAGATGCTGCCGTTTTCCAACTGCAGCAGGTCGCTTAAGTGGCTTTCCGCCCGGAAAAACTGCAGGCAGCCTGCAGAGACATACTCAAAGAACCGGCTTCCCTCCGCGGTTAGCTCCATGCCGGATTTGCTGCGGACAAAAAGACGGCAGCCCAGATCCGATTCCAGTTTGTGAATGACGCGGGTCACGGCGGGCTGGCTGGTGTTTAAGGCAGCGGCAGCCCGGGTCAGGTTGCCGTATTTTGCCACGTAGTAAAAAATTTTGTAGTATTCAAAATTCGATGTCATGCGATGTCAATCTCCCTTGTAAAATCGAAAAATTCTTTTTGCCTGCAGCTGGGAATCGAACCCTGTCTAACGGTGCTTTTTCTGTAACTGTTCAGTACCCTCACAGTTACCTTTTTCTCAAAAACTTACCCTCATTATAATACAGAATCCCAGGAAAATCCACGCTTTGCGCCACATCCATATCAGATTGATATGGATACAATGCAGAAATTGCATTTTACAGATTACATTGTATGTGCGAAAATACAATCGTAAACGTTAGAAAAATAACAGACCACTGCAATGGAATGAGACAAGCAAAAAGAAAGAGGTAATGTTATGGAGAACAACACCTGTCTGGAAAAGCAGCCTTTATGTGAGGAAATGCTGGAAAAGATGAACGCCTACTGGCGCGCGGCAAACTATCTGTCTGCCGGTCAGTTATACCTGTTAGATAATCCGCTGTTAAAGAAACCGCTGAGCATGGATCAGATCAAGAAGAAGATCGTCGGACACTGGGGAACCGTGCCGGGACAGAACTTCGTGTATGTGCACTGCAACCGTGCCATCAAGCGTTATGATCTGGATATGATCCTTCTTTCCGGTCCGGGCCATGGCGGCAACTTCCTGATTGCCAACACTTATCTGGATGGAAGCTACAGCGAGGTATATCCGAACATCAGCCAGGATGAGGAAGGCATGAAGAAGATGTTCAAGCAGTTCTCCTTCCCGTGCGGCGTTCCGAGCCACTGTGCGCCGGAGACTCCTGGCTCCATCAACGAGGGCGGTGAGCTGGGTTACTCCATTGCCCATGCCTTTGGTGCCGTATTTGATAACCCGGATCTGATCGCAACGGTGGTTGTGGGTGACGGCGAGGCAGAGACCGGCCCGCTGGCAACTTCCTGGCAGTCCAATAAATTCTTAAACCCGATCACCGATGGCGCAGTGCTTCCAATCCTGCACTTAAACGGATATAAGATCAGCAACCCGACCATTTTCTCCCGTATTCCGCACGACGAGATTCAGTCCTTCTTCGAGGGCTGCGGCTGGAAGCCGTACTTTGTTGAGGGCGATGATCCGATGACCATGCATAAGAAGATGGCAGAGACCATGGATGCCGTGATTGAGGAGATCAAGGCAATTCAGAAACACGCAAGAGATGAGCAGGATCCGGAACGCCCGAAGTGGCCGATGATCATCCTGCGTACTCCGAAGGGCTGGACCGGTCCGAAATTCGTAGACGGACAGCAGATCGAGGGTTCTTTCCGTGCCCATCAGGTTCCGATCAGCATGGAGAAGCCGGAGCATTTACAGCTTCTGGAAGACTGGTTAAAGAGCTATCACGCAGAAGAACTGTTTGATGAAACCGGACGCCTGATCCCGGAGCTGGCTGAGCTGGCACCGAAGGGCAATGCCCGCCTGGGCGCAAACCCGCACGCAAACGGTGGCCTGCTTCTGAAAGACCTTCGTCTTCCGGATTTCCGCGAGTATGGCATTCCGGTGGAGCCGGGCAAGACCAAGGCTCAGGATATGATCGAGCTTGGCGGCTATATCCGCGATATTTTCAAACTCAATGAGGACAGCAAGAACTTCCGTATCTTCGGACCGGATGAGAGCATGTCCAACCGCCTTTATAAAGTATTTGAAGAGCAGAACCGCGACTGGAACGGCGAGCTGCTTCCGACCGATGACAAGCTGGCAAGAAACGGCCGCATCATGGATGGTATGCTGAGTGAGCATATGTGTGAGGGCTGGCTGGAAGGTTATCTGCTGACCGGACGTCATGGCTTCTTCGCAAGCTATGAGGCATTCATCCGTATTGTGGATTCCATGGCAGCACAGCACGCAAAGTGGTTAAAGGTCTGCAACCAGCTGTCCTGGAGACGCCCGATCGCATCCTTAAATTTCATCCTGACCTCCAACGTATGGCAGCAGGACCACAACGGCTTTACCCATCAGGATCCGGGTTTCTTAGACCACATCGCCAACAAGAAAGCAGATGTTGTCCGCATGTACCTTCCGCCGGATACCAACTGCCTGCTTTCCTGCTTTGACCACTGCATCAAGAGCAAGAATTATGTGAATGCCATTGTTGCTTCCAAGCATCCGAGCTGTCAGTGGCTGTCCATGGAGCAGGCTGTGAAACACTGCACCCAGGGTATTGGCATCTGGGAGTGGGCAAGCAATGACTGCGGTGAAGAGCCGGATGTGGTTATGGCATGCTGCGGTGATACCCCGACTCTGGAGACCATGGCTGCTGTTACCATCCTGCGGGATGAGCTTCCGGAATTAAAGATCCGCGTGGTAAACGTAGTAGACCTGTTCAAGATGGAGAGCGACCACAAGCATCCGCATGGACTGAGTGACGCTGAGTATGACGCAATCTTTACTCCGAATAAGCCGGTTATCTTCGCGTTCCACGGATATCCGACCCTGATTCACGAGCTGACTTATGAGCGCAACAACCATAACATGTCTGTTCACGGTTATCAGGAGGAAGGCACCATCACCACACCGTTCGATATGCGTGTCCAGAACCAGCTTGACCGCTTCAGCCTGGTAAAAGATGCCGTGATGCATCTGCCGCAGTTAGGCAACCGCGGTTCCTTCCTGATCCAGAAGATGAATGACAAACTGGTAGAGCACAAACAGTACATTGCCGAGTATGGCCAGGATCTGGAAGAGATCCGCAACTGGGAGTGGCATGTGCCGGAAGAAAAATAAGTGAGAATTATAATCAGATAGAAGTATTATATATAGAAGAAACGCCGTCCTGGCAGAACCGGGGCGGCGTTTCTTTTGGCAAAATAGAAGGATAATAAGGAAATGAGTAACCTTTGCACGAATTACTGCTCTTCGTGCATGGACCATGCGTTATGGTCCGTATGTAAGATCATGTGGGACTTGTGGGAAAGAGGATGTTCAAGGAAATCCTGGTACAGCTTTGCCACGTCCTGATTCTCATGAGAGAAGCGGATCTTACTGTTCCGATCTAAAAAGTGCAGGTTTTCACCGCGCACTCCGGCAAGTTCTTTGCCGTCGCAGATCGGCTGTCCGCCGCCGCCGACACAGCCGCCGGGGCAGGCCATGACTTCTACAAAGTCATAGGATACATCGCCACGCCGGATCGCCTCGAGGAGTTTTCTGGTGTTGCCGAGGCCACTGACAATGGCGGTGCGGACCGTGGTTCCGTTAAAGTCGAGGTTTGCTTCTGTGAGCGCATATTCCTCATTGACAGTGCGGATGTCGTGAAAGAAATCCGGGTCCGGATTTTTGCCGGACAGGGCATGGTAAGCGGTACGGAGTGCTGCTTCCATGACGCCGCCGGTAGCACCAAAGATGACACCGGCGCCGGTCCACTCCTGCATAAGGCTGTCCGGTTTGCGGTCCGTCAGCACTTCCGGCCGGATGTGGGTTTCACGCAGCATGCGGGTGAACTCTCGTGTGGTCAGTACGATGTCCACGTCCTTGCCTGCGTATTCTTTATAGTAGAAATCCATGTTTGCCTCTGCTTTTTTTGCAACGCAGGGCATAACGGATACGGTCACAATGTTTTCCGGGTCCACGCCGATGGACTGGGCGAAGTAAGTCTTCATGACGGCGCCAAACATCTGCTGAGGAGATTTCGCGGTAGAAAGCTGCGGCACCATTTCCGGGAACTGGGTCTTTACAAAACGCAGCCAGCCCGGGCAGCAGGAGGTGAACATCGGCCAGTTGTTTAAGGAGCCGTTCTGGAAGCGCTCCAGAAATTCGGTTGCCTCCTCCATAATGGTTAAGTCTGCGGAGAAGGAGGTGTCAAATACATAGTCAGCCCCCATGCGCTTCCATGCGTCAAGGATCTTGCCAACGGTAGCGTCCTCGCGCTTCATGCCCATGGCCTCGCCCCATGCGGCACGTACGGCCGGAGCAATCTGAACTACAACGGTTTTCTTTTCATCCGCGATAGCTTCCCAGACCTTCTCGGTATCATCGCGCTCGCGAAGGGCGCCTACCGGGCAGTGGGTGATGCACTGGCCGCAGAGGGCACAGTCTGCATCGGTAATCTTGCGGTTGCCTTTGACATTGACGGTGGTTCTGGAACCGGTACTGGTCACATCCCAGATGCCAAGCCCCTGAACTTTATCGCAGACCTGAATGCAGCGCATACACTTGATACATTTTTCTGTATCACGGATCAGCGGGAAGTTCTTATCCCACGGGGCATGCTCCACACGTTCCTTGAAGGGCAGGTCAATGATGTTTAAATCATTGGAAAGGGTCTGCAGGGTACAGTTGCCGCTGCGGACACAGGTGGCGCACTTAAAATCGTGCTGGGAAAGGATCAGCTGCACATTCTGTTTTCTTGCTACGCGGACCTTTGGACTGTTGGTCAGGATCTCCAGACCTTCCTGCACCTTGTTGTTGCAGGCGGTTACAAGCTTCTCTTTGCCGACTACTTCTACGAGACAGACACGGCAGGCCGCGATCTCGTTGATATCTTTTAAGTAGCAGAGCTTCGGAATGTCGATTCCCGCCAGGGCTGCCGCTTCCATAATGGTGGTTCCCTCCGGAACCGAGATTTCGTTATGATCGATCTTTAAATTTACCATCTGTTCTCACGACCTCCTTTGAAGATTCCATAGCCGAAGTGGTCGCAGCCGAGACATCGGCTGGCTTCCTGTCTGGCCTCTGCTTCGGTCATGCAGTTTTCCACGCCCTCAAAGTCGCAGACGCGCTCGCAGGCTTCGCGCTCAGTCAGGTTGACACGGCCGCACGGGATACGGTCGCGCAGGTCTGGCTCTGGAAGCACCACATCACAGCTGATGGTGTGGCGGAAGCCAAGGTATTCGTCAATGTTTGCCGCAACAACTTTTGCTGCTGCAATGGCTTTGATAACGGATGCCGGGCCGGAAGCACAGTCACCGCCGGCAAATACGCCAGGCATATTGTCGAAACCGCCGTAGCGCTCGGTCTGGATCTTGCCGCGGTTGACCGGAAGGCCGGCCTCCTCAAAGTGCTGGAACTCGATATCCTGTCCGATGGCCACGATCAGGGTCTGGCACGGAACAAAGATATCCGGCTCGCCGGTGGCACGCACGCTGGCTCTGCCACCCTTGATCTTGCTGATCATCTGCGGGGTGACATAGACACCGCGCACATGATTATTCTCATCTACATCAATTTTAGCCGGAGCCATGAGGGTTTTTACTTCAATGCCCTCGGCAATTGCTCCCTCAATCTCACCCGGAAGCGCAGTCATGTCGGCTACCCGGCGGCGGTAGAGGATGGACACCTTCTTTGCGCCGAGACGTCTTGCGGTGCGGACCGCATCCATGGAAACGTTGCCGCCGCCAATGACAGCAACCTCCTGACCGGTCAGATCCGGGTTTAAGTTTTTGCCTACATCACGCAGGAAGCGGACTGCGGAGATGACGCCCTCGGCGGACTCACCCTCAATGCCCAGCTTCTTATCGGTGCTTGCGCCGATGGTGATGAGCACGGCATCGTACTCCTTGCGGAGCGCCTGAATGGTGATGTCGGTGCCGATGCGCTTGCCATACTCAACTTTCACGCCGGTTTCCAGGATGGCGTTGATGTCATCATCCAGGCGTTCTTTCGGCAGACGGTAGTTTGGGATACCGTAGCGAAGCATGCCGCCCAGCTTCGGAAGCATCTCAAATACGGTGGTCTGGTGTCCCATAAGCTGCAGATAATAAGCTGCGCTTAAACCACCAGGGCCGCCGCCGATGATGGCAATCTTCTTGCCAGTAGAAGCGGAGCAGGCTGGCGGCGGAACCTTGCCCGCATAGTCAGCAGCGAAACGCTTTAAGCCACGGATGTTTACGGCATCGTCGATGATGTTTCTGCGGCAGCGGGCCTCGCACGGATGCTCGCAGATAAAACCGCAGGTGGTCGGGAACGGATTGTCCTTGCGGATCAGGCGGATGGCGTCGGCATAGCGGCCTTCCCGCACCAGGGAAACGTAACCCGGGATGTCCACATGAGCCGGACACAGGGAAACACACGGAACCGGCATGCTGTAATTGCAGGTGCAGCGGCCCTGGTGAACGTGCTCCTCATAGTCCTCGCGGCATTCCTTTAAGCTGCGGTATACCGCAAAGGCAGCCTCGTAACCGATGGCACAGTCCGCGCCATTCATAATGCTCTGGGAAAGCTCCTCCATGAGCTTTAAAGTCTCCATGGAAGCTTCGCCGTTCATGACATCGGTGAGCAGGTTCTTTAACTGCCACAGGCCGACGCGGCATGGCACGCACTTGCCGCAGGTGTGGGTGTGGCACATCTCTACAAAAGCACGGGTCATGTCAACCGGGCAGAGGCCTGGCGGGCTGGACTCGATTCTCC
The DNA here is from genome assembly GCF_040096075.1 of Ventrimonas faecis. NCBI lineage: Bacteria > Bacillati > Bacillota > Clostridia > Lachnospirales > Lachnospiraceae > Ventrimonas > Ventrimonas faecis. Next base: position 49,961 of record NZ_JBBMFJ010000023.1, on the reverse strand, counting down.
GCTCCAGGTCTTTGTACAGCTCTTCGATCATAAGCTGCGCCTGGTTGGGACTGGTAATCTCCAAACGACTCATATCTGATTTACCTCTCTTTTTGTTTGGTAACTATGGATGGGATAGTTCCGGTTTTGTTTATTTTGATTATGTTTCTCATTAGCAACTGACTCCCAGTATACAGAATGACGGTGAAAATAGCAAGGAAAAACTAAAAATTTTTTAGATTTCCTAAAAGTTTGTTAGAAATTAAACAAAAAAGAAGCTGCATGCAGAGAAAACCCCTGTATACAGCCCCGTTTGTCTGACTGCTGGTGTGACCAGTCAGTTTGCTTTTACCAGAATACCACAAAAATCAGAAAACCACAACCAGCAGCATTTTAAACTGTTCCTGTCCATACACGGCATGCGGATGCTTGGCCGGCATGACGATGGACTCGCCCTCGTGCAGCTCGTAAGCCTTGCCGTCGATGGTGATGCGGCCGACGCCGTCTAAGCAGGTGACAAAAGCATCACCGCCGGATTCGTGGGTGCTGATCTCCTCGTCTTTATCGAAGGCAAAGAGGGTAACGCTTAACGCGTCATTCTGAGCCAGGGGCTTGCTGACTACCTGGCCTTTCTGGTAGGAAACCTGTTCCTTTAAGGTGAGAACCTCGGATTTGTCGATATTTTTGATAAAGCTCATAGTGAAACCTCCTTGGTGTATGAAATCTGATTTTATTATAAACATAAATGGACAGAAAATCCGTTGTCCAGGCAACAAAAATGCCGGATAACAATATTTTTGTAAGGTTGACGCGATTTTTCCTTTGTACTAAAATAGAATAAAATTTAACAACATATTTCAGGAGGATAAACTGGTGGATAAAAAACAGCTTGCAATTGAAAAACATAAAGAGTGGAAAGGTAAGATCGAGGTCATTTCCCGCGCGAAGGTGACTACTCCGGAGGAGCTTTCCATTGCCTACACCCCGGGTGTCGCAGAGCCGTGTCTGCTGATTGCGGAGGATGAGTCTCTGGCATATGATTATACCCGTAAGGGCAATCTGGTAGCTGTTATTACGGATGGAACGGCAGTTCTTGGTCTTGGTGATATCGGTCCGTCTGCCGGTATGCCGGTTATGGAAGGAAAATGTGCCCTGTTTAAAGAATTCGCAGGCGTGGACGCATTCCCGCTGTGCGTGGATTCCAAGGATGTAGACACCATCGTCAACACCATTGCCCTGATCTCCAAGAGCTTTGGCGGCATCAATCTGGAGGACATTGCGGCTCCGAGATGCTTTGAGATCGAGAAAAAGCTGAAAGAGCGCTGTGACATCCCGGTATTCCATGACGATCAGCATGGTACCGCTATCGTAGTTGGCGCGGCTCTCCTGAATGCAGTGAAGGTGACCGGCAAGAAGATGGGCGAGCTCAGAGTTGTCATCAACGGCGCGGGCGCTGCAGGCGTAGCCATCGGCAAACAGCTCATCGCCATGGGCTTCGGAAACATCATCATGTGCGATATCAACGGTATCATCTGCGAAGGTGACGAGAACTTAAATTCCGGTCAGGAGGAAATCTCCCACATCAGCAATAAAGACAAAGAGCATGGAACTCTGGCAGACGCGTTAAAGGGAGCAGACATCTTTGTCGGCGTTTCCAGACCGCATCTGGTAACCAAGGAGATGGTGGCCACCATGAATAACGGTATCGTATTTGCCATGGCAAACCCGGTTCCGGAGATCATGCCGGATGAGGCAAAGGCAGGCGGCGCAGCAGTGGTTGGTACCGGACGTTCTGACTATCCGAACCAGATCAACAATGTGCTGGTATTCCCGGGACTCTTTAAGGGTGTCCTTGCTGTGCGGGCAAAAGACATCACCGAGCACATGAAGATTGCGGCAGCTCATGCCATCGCAGCAGTCATCCCGGAGGAGGAACTGAATCCGGAATATGTCATTCCGTCCTCCTTTGACAAGCGGGTTGCCCTGGCTGTAGCCAATGCGGTAGCGAAGGCAGCGGTAGAGGAAGGCATCAACCGTGTTCCGTATGAAGAAATTAAATAAAACAGGATAGCCTAAAACTTATATTAAGATAAGAAGAAAGTTATTTAGGCAGAAAATCGTTAAAACCGTCACATTTTTCGAGTGTGACGGTTTTTTTGGTATAAATGTGCATCAAACTGGCAAGTATGACAATTTTTATCAGTTATTTTTGTGAAAATGTTCGATAAAAAAATGACAGAAATATTTACAATGTGCAAGATTCACCATTTTTTAACGAAACATCTATTCATAATGGACAAAGTGAAAAAGTTTGGTTATAATATATGTTACATGCAAAAATGCAGAAAGAGGTGGGAGACAGTGCATTATAAGAGAAGCGTATTCCGCAGTCTTGCTATGGTAACGCAGCTTGGGCTCAGTGTGCTGACGCCGATTCTCCTCTGTGTTTACACAGGTTATCTGGTGGATTCCCATTTTGGGACGAAGCTCATGGTACCGATGCTGATCCTGGGTGTTCTGGCAGGCGGACGCTGCGGCTGGATCATGGCGCGGAATACCCTTTTGCAGGAGCAGAAGGAGGACGAGCGCTTACGACAGCAGCAGAATGCCGGGCAGGCACGAAGCGGAATCAGCAAACCGAAACAGCCGAGCCGTATTTTTCATGAAGACAGCAAAGGAGGCAGGTAACGATGGAGTGGCTGAGCAAGTCAACGAAAAGGCTGCTTGCGGAAATGTCAGCCGGAATCATTTTTTACAATGTGATCCTGGCCATCCTTGCAGTACTGCTTCTCCCGCGGGTTTCCTATCCGGTCATTCCGGTAGTCCTGGGACTGGTGGTGGGAGCCGTGGGAGCCATTTGTATGCTGATTCATATGGCGGTTATGACCGAGCGGGTACTGGACAGCGGAAGCGAAAGCTATGCCAACAAATTTACGGTAGCGCAGAGTATGCTGCGCAAGCTGACATTTGTGGCAGCGCTTCTGATCTGCTGGAAGGTGCTGAAAATCGATCTTCTGGCGGCGGTGATCGGAGCCATGGGCATGAAAGCGGGTGCATACCTGCAGCCACTGGTTCACAGAATTTCCGGTGGAAAAGAACCGGAGGTGCCTGTCCAGGCAGATACTTCCGAAGATGACCGGCCGGGGATATCATGAGAGAAAGGAGGAACCGTGAATGGGAATGCTGATTTCCAATGAGCCTGACTTTATGATACACGGAGTACTCAAGTACCAGCTGTTCGGTCAGGATTTTTGGATCACAACAACGACCATAGGCATGTGGATCATCACAGCGATCATCCTGATTCTTGCGGTACTGGCCAACCGGACTTTGAAAAAAGCAACGGACCAGCCCGGAACCTTTCAGAATGTGCTGGAGATGGCCTACGAGGCACTGCAGGGCATGACTTCAGGAATCCTGGGAGGCAATGCAAGACGTTTCATCAACTACATCGGAACGATCTTCGTATTTATCCTCTTCTGTAACCTGAGCGGCCTGTTAGGACTTCGTGCTCCGACAGCCGACTATGGCGTTACTTTCCTGCTTGGTATGTTTACGTTCTTCATTGTAAACTACCAGGGCATCAAGAACAGGGGCGTAAGACATTTTACCAGCCTGTTTGAGCCGACCCCGATCTTATTCCCGATTAACTTAATCGGTGAGATCGCCAACCCGATTTCCATTTCCCTGCGTCTGTTCGCAAACCTGCTGTCAGGCGTTATCATTATGGGATTATGGTACGGCATGATGCCGATCTTTACCAACATCGGTATTCCGGCGGCACTTCATGTTTACTGTGATGTATTCTCCGGTGCGATCCAGACATACGTATTCTGTATGCTGACCATGGTATACATCAACGACAAAATGGAATAAGCCAAGTCATGCTCAGATGAATGGACTTGTGCAGGCGTGGAATGCTTGCATTCCGAAGCCGGAACGAGGACGTTCAGATGAATAGGGCGCAGCCCGACACCGAGATGAAGCGAAGCGGAATCGAGGTGGGCATGACATGAGACATCGCATTCCAACAGGATTCAATTTAATTTATATTTAGGAGGACTTAACTATGAATGGTATCTCAGGACAGGACTTTATCTTTGGTTGTTCCGCAATCGGCGCTGGTCTGGCAATGATCGCCGGTATCGGACCTGGTGTAGGACAGGGTATCGCAGCTGGTCACGGTGCTGCAGCAGTAGGCCGTAACCCGGGCGCTAAATCCGATATCACTTCCACCATGCTTCTTGGTCAGGCAGTAGCAGAGACCACCGGTCTGTATGGTCTGGTTGTAGCTATCATCCTGATGTTCGTTAAGCCGTTCGGCGCATAAAGAACGGAACGTTGCGGAGACGCAGCGATTATTAACGAAAGGAGGCGTAAGACTTGGACAGACTGATAGGATTTGATCCGCAGCTTCTGCATGACGCAGTGCTGACCGGTATCAACATCTTCATTTTATTCTTTGCATTGTCCTATCTGCTTTTCAATCCGGTGCGCGATGTGCTGGAAAAGAGAAAACAGAAGATTGCCGGTGAGCTGGCGTCTGCTGCGGAAGACAAATCTTCTGCAGAGGCTATGAAGGCTGAGTACGAGGCAAAATTAAGAGACGTAAACAAAGAAGCTGAGAGCATTCTGGAGACTGCACGGCGTAAAGCCAAAGCCCGTGAGGAGGAAATGCTCGATGAAGCCAAGGCCGAAGCAGCCAGAATCATTGACCGCGCAAACCGCGAGGTTGAGCTGGAGAAGAAGAAAGCCCTCGACGACATGAAGCAGGAGATCGTAGACATCGCCGCATTCATGGCAGAGAAGGTCGTTGGAAACTCCATCGATGTCAAAATTCAGGATGCTTTGATTGATGAGACTTTGAAGGAAATGGGTGAACATACATGGCAAAGCTAGTTTCAAAGGTGTACGGCGATGCATTGTTTGAGACAGCCATGGAAAAAGAGCTTGTGGATACCCTCTACGAGGAAACCTCTGCTCTGCTCCCCATTTTACAGGATAACCCGGAACTCTTTTCCGTTCTCGGAAACCCGCAGATCGTGAAAGAGGAAAAGGTCACCTTATTACATCAGGTCTTTTCCGGAAAGATTGCGGAGGAGCTGATGGGCTTCTTGAGCATCATTGTTGAGAAAGACAGACAGAACGAGATGATCTCGATTCTGGAATATTTCATCCAGAGGGTGAAGGAATTCAAAAAGATCGGAGCTGCTTATGTGACCAGCGCGGTTGAGCTGGGCGCGGAGCAGAAGGCCGCTTTAGAAAAAAGACTGCTGGAGACCACCGGTTATGTGCAGTTTGAAATGCACTACGACGTGGACGCGTCCCTCCTCGGAGGCATGGTCATCCGCATCGGAGACCGCGTAGTGGACAGCAGCATCAAGACAAGGCTTTACGAGCTGAAGAAGGAGTTATCCGCGCTTCAGCTGGCATAACAAGTCGGAAAGGAACAGACAATGAATTTGAGACCAGAAGAAATCAGTTCGGTAATCAAAGAACAGATTGCAAAGTATTCTACCAAACTGGAAGTCTCTGATGTCGGCACCGTAATCACGGTTGCGGACGGTATCGCTCGAGTTCATGGACTGGAGAAAGCCATGCAGGGTGAGCTTCTGGAATTCCCGGGAGAAGTATACGGCATGGTCCAGAACCTGGAGGAAGACAACGTAGGTGTCGTTCTCTTAGGTGACACCAGGAACATCAGTGAGGGAGATATCGTTAAGACAACCGGCCGCGTGGTTGAGGTTCCGGTAGGCGATGCCATGACCGGACGAGTTGTCAACGCGTTAGGTATGCCAATCGACGGCAAAGGCCCGATCGAGACTGACAAATTCCGCCGTGTTGAGCGTGTCGCTCACGGCGTAATCGAAAGAAAATCTGTAGACACCCCGTTACAGACCGGTATCAAGGCAATCGATGCCATGATCCCGATCGGCCGCGGACAGCGAGAGCTGATCATCGGTGACCGTCAGACCGGTAAGACCGCCATCGCGATCGATACCATCATCAACCAGAAGGGTCAGGGCGTTCACTGTATCTACGTTGCGATCGGCCAGAAAGCATCTACCGTTGCAAACATTGTAAGAACCTTAGAGGAGTTCGGCGCTATGGACTACACCACCATCGTAGTTTCCACAGCATCCGATCTGGCTCCGTTACAGTACATCGCACCATATTCCGGATGTGCGATCGGTGAGGAGTGGATGGAAAACGGAGAGGACGTACTGGTAGTCTATGATGACTTAACCAAGCACGCTGCCGCTTACCGTACCCTGTCCCTTCTTCTGAAGAGACCGCCGGGACGTGAGGCTTATCCGGGCGACGTATTCTACCTGCACTCCAGACTGCTGGAGCGCGCATCCCGTCTGTCTGACGACTTAGGCGGCGGTTCCTTAACCGCACTGCCGATCATCGAGACCCAGGCGGGCGATGTATCCGCATACATCCCGACCAACGTAATTTCCATTACCGATGGTCAGATCTACCTTGAGACTGAGATGTTCAACTCTGGTTTCCGTCCGGCTATCAACGCTGGTCTGTCCGTATCCCGAGTAGGCGGCGCGGCACAGATCAAGGCAATCAAAAAGATTGCAGCGCCGATCCGTGTGGAACTGGCACAGTACCGCGAGCTGGCAAGCTTCGCTCAGTTCGGTTCCGAGCTGGATGCCGCAACCACCGAGCAGCTGGCACAGGGCGAGCGCATCCGCGAAGTCTTAAAACAGCCTCAGTACCAGCCGATGCCGGTTGAGTACCAGGTAATCATCATTTACGCAGCAACCAGAAAGCATCTTCTTGATATTCCGGTTGCAGATGTGCTGGCATTTGAGAAAGACTTATTCAAATACATTGACAGCAAGTACCCGGAGATCCCGGCAGCAATCCGCGACACCAAGGTTCTGTCTGAGGAGACCGAGGCTCTGCTTGTAAAAGCGATCAAAGAGTGCAAAGAGCAGCGCTAGATAAGGCAGGTGAACGATCATGGCATCGATGAGAGATATTAAACGCAGAAAAGCAAGTATCCAGAGCACCGGCCAGATTACCAAAGCCATGAAGCTGGTTTCTACAGTCAAGCTGCAGAAATCCAGACAGAAAGCAGAAGGCTCCAAGCCTTATTTCGACTTGATGTATGAGACGATCTCTTCCATGCTGAAAAAGTCAGGAACCATCGACCACAAATACCTGCGGGCAGGTGCCACGGATGGAAAAGCGGTCATCGCGATCACTTCCAACCGCGGTCTTGCCGGCGGCTACAATAACAACATTGTCAAGCTCATCGCAGGAAATGAGGCGCTGACTCCGGAGAAGACCCGGGTCTACGCCATTGGCCGCAAGGGCCGTGACGGACTGGCAAAGAAGGGCTACGAGATTGCCGAGGATTATTCCGAGGTCATCGACGAGCCAACCTACCAGGATGCAGCCGACCTTACAAAAGAGCTGTTAGCTGCATTTGGCCGTGGGGAGATCGGTGAGATCTATCTTGCGTACACTTCCTTTAAGAACACCGTAGTTCATATTCCGAAGCTCATCAAGCTCCTTCCGTTTACCATGGAAGAGAGTGGCGAGGGTGAGGCTCCGAAAGCCGAAGCCCTCATGAACTACGAGCCAAGTGAAGAAGAAGTGCTGGATATGATCATTCCGAAATATATGAGCAGTCTGATCTTTGGTGCGCTGCAGGAAGCAGTTGCCAGTGAAAATGGCGCGCGTATGACCGCCATGGATTCGGCAACCAACAATGCAGAAGAGATGCTGGGCAAGTTAGAGCTGCAGTACAACCGTGCGCGTCAGGGTTCCATTACCCAGGAGCTTACGGAGATCATTGCAGGCGCAAATGCGATCAATTAGAGAAGTTAAAAGGAGAAGCAAGATGGCAGAACAAAATACTGGTAAGATCACACAGATCATTGGTGCGGTCATGGATATCAAGTTCTCCCAGGGCAAGATTCCGGAAATCAACGAGGCAATCAAGGTGCCGTTAGAAGACGGCGGCAGCCTGACCGTTGAGGTTGCACAGGATCTTGGTGACGATACCGTAAGATGTATCGCAATGGGAACCACCGACGGTCTGCGACGTGGTATGGACGCCATTGCAACCGGCGCGCCGATTTCCGTACCGGTTGGTGAGAATACGCTGGGCCGTATTTTCAACGTACTGGGCGAGCCGATCGACAATAAAGAAAAGCCACAGGTGGAAGAGTACCTTCCAATCCACAGAAAAGCTCCTACCTTCGAGGAACAGTCCACCCAGACTGAGATCCTTGAGACCGGTATCAAAGTCGTAGACCTGCTCTGCCCTTATCAGAAGGGTGGTAAGATCGGTCTGTTCGGCGGTGCTGGCGTAGGTAAAACCGTCCTGATTCAGGAGCTGATTCGTAACATCGCTACCGAGCACGGCGGATATTCCGTATTCACCGGTGTAGGTGAGCGTACCCGTGAGGGTAATGACCTTTACTATGAGATGACCGAGTCTGGCGTTATCAATAAGACCACCATGGTATTCGGTCAGATGAATGAGCCGCCGGGAGCACGTATGAGAGTCGGCCTGACCGGTCTGACTATGGCTGAGTACTTCCGTGATAAGGGCGGTAAGGATGTCCTGTTATTCATCGACAACATCTTCCGTTTCACCCAGGCAGGTTCCGAGGTATCCGCTCTGCTTGGACGTATGCCGTCCGCAGTAGGTTACCAGCCGACTCTGCAGACTGAGATGGGTGCTCTTCAGGAGCGTATCACCTCTACCAAGAACGGTTCCATCACTTCCGTACAGGCAGTTTACGTGCCGGCCGATGACTTAACCGACCCGGCTCCGGCAAACACCTTCGCACATCTGGATGCAACCACGGTATTAAGCCGTGCCATCGTAGAGCAGGGTATTTACCCGGCAGTAGATCCGCTGGAGTCCACCTCCCGTATCCTCGACCCGCGTGTCGTAGGTGAGGAGCACTACAAGGTAGCCCGCGGCGTGCAGGAGGTTCTGCAGAAGTACAAAGAGTTACAGGATATCATTGCCATGTTAGGTATGGATGAGCTTTCCGAGGAAGATAAGCTGACCGTATCCCGCGCACGTAAGATCCAGAGATTCTTATCTCAGCCGTTCTTCGTAGCAGGACAGTTTACCGGTCTGGAAGGCCGTTATGTGCCGCTTAGCGAGACCATTCAGGGCTTCAAGGAGATCCTGGAAGGCAAGCATGATGACATTCCGGAGCAGTATTTCCTGAATGCAGGTAATATCGACGACGTTCTTGCCCGTGTGAAATAGGGGGTACGTCTATGGCTGATGGAATGAAATTAAAGGTTGTCACCCCGACCGGCGGTTTCTACGACGGAGAAGTCTCCATGGTAGAGCTGACCACCACCGAGGGTGAGATCGGTATTTACCCGAACCACATTCCGCTGACCGCTGTCGTAGCGCCGGGCGTTCTCAAAATCCATGAGGACGGCGGTGAGAAGGAAGCAGCGCTGATGTCCGGATTCATCACCATTCTGCCGGAGCAGGTGACTGTTATGGCAGAGGTTGTAGAATGGCCGGATGAGATCGACTTTGCCCGTGCAGAAGAGGCACGTTCCCGTGCGGAGCGCCGTCTTTCCTCCGGCGAGGCCAATCTGGATGTAGCGCGTGCGGAAGCAGCGCTGAAGCGCGCAATGGTGCGTTTGAATATGAAACACTAAAGATAAAAGTCCCACAGAGAGCAGTATGTAGGTGCTGTTCCTGTGGGATTTTTTGCGTTATACATTTCTTGCTATTCTGCTGAAAATCCCCTATAATGCAAATAGAATAGCATGTGATGGAGACGATAACATTGTGTGTGGAAGGAGGACGAGATGGGACGATTTCTAAACCCGGATAACAGTGCGTTTCAGAATGCGGTAAATTCTAAAATTTATATTGATAAAACGGGCCTCCTTGAATATATCAACAGTGTGATTGATACCACGGAAAAATACATCTGCAACAGCCGACCGAGAAGATTTGGAAAGTCGATTACAGCGGACATGCTGACGGCATATTACAGCAAAGGATGCAATTCTAAAGAGATGTTTTTTGATTTAAATATTGGAAAACAGAAAGACTTTGAAGAACACCTGAACAAGTATGATGTCATTCATATTGACATTCAATGGTTTTTATCGAATGTCGATGATGTAAACCGGATCGTGGCATATATTACAGAAAGCGTGCTCGCAGAGCTTCGTGAGCGTTATCCGCAGATCTGTTCAGAACAGATTGCGACTTTGCCGGAGGCATTGTCATTCATTCGTGCCTCAACAGGAGAACAGTTTGTAGTAATTATTGATGAGTGGGATGTGCTGATTCGTGATGAAGCAGCAAATCAGTCGGTTCAGGAAGCATACATTAATTTTCTGCGTGGCATGTTTAAGGGAACAGAGCCGACAAGATTTCTGCATCTGGCATATCTGACCGGAATTCTTCCGATCAAGAAATTAAAAACCCAGTCAGCCCTGAACAATTTTGAAGAATTTACCATGCTGGATCCAAGTGTATTTGCGCCGTATATTGGTTTTACAGAAGATGAGGTAAAACATTTGTGTGAGCAGTATGGGCGGGATTTTGATGAAGTAAAGCGCTGGTATGATGGATATCAACTGGGAGATTATCAGGTTTATAATCCAAGAGCTGTGGTAAGTATTATGCAGCGAGGAACATTCCAGAGCTACTGGTCAAAAACGGGAACTTACGAGGCAATTATCCCGCTCATCAGTATGGATTTTGACGGTCTGAAATCGGCGCTGCTGACCATGTTGTCAGGTGATGAAATTCCGGTAAAAACCAAATCATATCAGAATGATATGGTGAGCTTCAAGAATAAAGACGATGTAATGACAGCACTGATCCATCTGGGATACCTTGCGTATAACCAGAAAGAGCGGACGGCATTTATTCCGAATGAAGAAATTCGCAGTGAGTTTGTGGAAGCGATAGAGGAAAACAGCTGGGATGAATTTCTGGAGTTCAAGCGGGAGTCAGATGCACTTCTTGATGCGACACTGAATCTGGATGCAGAAGTTGTTGCTGAAGCGATCGAAAAAATCCATACGGAATATGCGGCGAACATTTCATACAACGATGAAAATTCTTTGAGCAGTGTTTTGACGATTGCCTATTTAAGCGCAATGAAATATTATTTCAAACCAATCAGAGAGTTACCGGCTGGTCGTGGCTTTGCGGATTTTGTATATATTCCGAAGCGGGAGCGGGCAGAGCAGTATCCGGCATTGCTTGTGGAATTAAAATGGGATAAGAGTGCACAGACGGCACTTACACAAATTTATGACAAGCATTATCCGGATGCGCTCACAGCATATTCGGGAAAAATTTTACTGGTTGGCATCAACTACGACAAAAAGGATAAAAAGCACCAGTGCCGGATCCAGTATTATGAAACTTAAGACATACTAATAAATTTCATAACTGTTCAGTACCCTCACAGTTACAAACAGGACATGGAAAATATGGCAGTCTGCATATGTTCCATGTCCTGTTTCAGGTCACTTTACTCGTATAAAAACCCCGGCTCATTATAGATCAGAGCCATGAACTCGACATCCTCATCGGAGTTGTTCTCCAAGCTGTGGAACTGGCCGACCTGAATGATGCAGCAGTCACCAGGGCCAACTTTGGTGACGGACTTGTCGTTGTCGATGAAGTCTGCCTGACCTTTTAAAATGTAGTACGGCTCAGTGTCATGTACGTGCTGGTGCCAGCCAACGCTTGCGCCCGGAGGAAGTACCACCTTCGCGTACATTCTGCCGTGACCTAAAAATTCTTCTTTGGAAATGATGTGATGAACGTAAGCAGTGCCCTTGCCGCCGCCTAAGTGTTCCACCGCAACTGTGTTTTCTTTGCGAACCATAATTTCAGCCTCCTTAGTCTGTAGTGCCGTGACTGCTCAGGATTCCACAGTCACGCATTATCAAAAGTATATCCCAAATTGAGAAAAAATCCAATATAAAATTATGAAAGATTACAGCCGCAGCATCCGGTACCCGACCCCGATATGGGTCTGGATCTGCTGGGGCGCGTCCGGTGCGGCTTCCAGCTTTTTGCGGAGTGTTGCCATAAAGACCCGGAGGGAGGCCACATCACTTTTAAAGCTGCTTCCCCATACATGTTCGGTGATGTAGGTATGGGTCAGGACCTTTCCCGCGTTGCGGGCCATCAGGCACAGGAGCTTGTACTCGGTGGGGGTCAGGGCCAGGGACTCCCCGTTTAAATAGGCGCACCCGGCGGAAAAATCAATCTTCAGGGGGCCATTCAGAAATACAGAATCCTGGGCAGACATGGTTTCCTGCATGAAGCTTAACCGGCGCTGGGTTACGCGCAGGCGGGCCAGCAGCTCATCCACGGAAAAGGGCTTGGTCAGGTAGTCATCGGCCCCGTTGTCGAGGGCCTCAATCTTGTCCGTATCTTCGCTGCGGGCGCTGATGACGATGATGGGGGTCATGCTCCAGCTGCGGATCTGCCGGATGATGTCGATGCCGTCTATATCCGGCAGTCCCAGATCCAGCAGAATGATATCCGGATTGTGGGAAGACGCTTCCATCAGCGCGGTTTCTCCGTTTGCAGCGGTCAGAAAACGGTAATCGTGCAGTTTTAATGTGGTGGTGATCAGGTTACGGACGGGCGCGTCGTCCTCCACAACCAGAATCAGAGGTTTATTCATGGATTGCTACCTCCTCGCAGGGTAATGTAAAGGTAAAGATACAGCCAGAGGGCGTGTTGTCGGAAACGGAAATATCTCTGCCGTGGGCCCGGATGATGGAGCGGCACAGACAGAGCCCGAGTCCCAGGCTCCGGCGGCTGTCGGCAATGCGGTTTGCGCCGGTATAGCACAGATCAAAGACAAAAGGTTTTGCTTCATCCGGAATGCCAGGGCCGTCATCCGTGACCCGGATCCGCACGTCGGATTCCAGCTTATCGGTCAGAATCTGGATCCGACTGCCTTTTTGCGTATATTTGATGGCATTGTTCACCAGGTTGATGATGACCTGGACGATGAGACGGGCATCCATGCGGGCCAGAAGCAGGTCATCGGTGCTTGTTACGGTAATGGTATGTTCTGCGGCCTGGCGGCTGATATGCCGGAGCGCTTCGGAAATCACCTCACTGACCAGCTCCGTTTCCATGCGCAGGTTCATGCGCCCGTCTTCAATGCGGGTGACGGCCAGCAGGTTTTCTACCAGGCTGATCAGCCACATGGAATCATCGTAGATGTCCGCATAGATCTGCAGACGGGTGGCTTCGTCAATGGCGGCGTGGTTGGAGAGCAGGTTGCTGGCATTGCCGGATATGGCAGTCAGCGGGGTGCGCAGGTCGTGGGAGATGGTGCGCAGCAGATTGGCCCGGAGCCGTTCCTTTTCCGCCAGAAGAGAGGCCTGCTCTTTTTCCCGGATGTTCTGCCGGTTTTCCATAGCCAGGGCACCTTCTCCCAGCATGGAAACCAGGACGCTGTACTCAAAGGAATCCATGGGATGCTCCCCGGCTTCAATACCGGCAACGCCATAGACCGAATTTCGTACCCGGATGGCCAGATAATGGCAGCGGGCATCGGAACAGGTGTCGGTATAGGCACCGGCCCGTTTGTTGTGGGTCAGGACCCACCGGGCAACCTCCTGTTCCCGGCTGCTGGTCAGGAATTCTGATTTTTCCGCGGAAACAGAATCCGGGGAGAGGATAGGAGTTCCCAATTTTCCGTCCCGGGCCGGATAAATGATGATGTGTTTTCCGAGCAGTTTGCGGATCTGGGAAATCAGGGTATTTAAGATTGCCTCATCGGTTTCGGCCTTCTGCAGAAGCTGGTTGGTGTCAAACAGGACTTTGGTGCGGTAGGCCAGCTTGGCGGACTGTCTTGCGTGGTCTTTCAGCCGGGTGGTCAGGGCACTGCTTAACAGAGCCACAACAAACATCACCACAAAGGTGACCGGGTAGTCTTTTCCATACACATGAAAGGTGAAGCGCGGGGTGGTAAAAAAATAATTAAAAATTACCACGCTGCATGCAGAGGCCAGCAGGCTGCAGCTCCATCCGGTAGTGGCCATGGAGGTCATCAGGACGCCAAGAATATAAAGGGTGATGATATTTGCCTCCGACAGTCCGGCATGGTAGAAGAACAGTCCGCTCAGAGTTACGGCCAGCAGAATCAGAACAGTTCGGAAAAAGTCTGAAATCTGAATATTCCAGGCAGCGGACCGGAAGCGCTTTTTCGGGTGATAGCTGTTGTGCGTGGATGCGGCATCCGGAATGATGTAGATATCCAGATTTGGCGCGATTTCTGTCAGCTTTTCGGTCAGGGACGGCTTGCTCCAGAGATGGCGCCGCCGGACATTGCTGCGGCCAAGGACAATTTTGGTGATATGGTTGAGCCGGGCAAATTCCGCAATCTGGTAGGAAACATCATCGCCGTATACGGTTTCTATCGAAGCCCCAAGGCGCTGGGCCAGCTGCATATGTTCTTCCAGGCGTTTCTGATCACCGGTATTCATGGTAGCATGGTCTGGTGTCTGTACGAAAAGCGCGGTCAGGGTGCCGTGGAAGGCCTGGGCCATGCGGGCCCCGGTCTGGACAATTCTGGGGTTGGATGGCGCGGAAGAAAGACAGACGAGGATGTGCTCCCCGGTCTGTCTTTCCGAATGAATGGTTTCAGGATGAATGGAATCGTGTGTTGTCATGGGAAAGTCCTCCGCTTACCCTTATCATAGAACGAATGGACCGTGAAATCAATCTAAAGTGTCCTTCTCCTCCGGTATCTGCCGGTCCGGGTCCGGCCGCTGCTTTTCCATGCGCAGATTTTCTTTGCGCAGCAGGTTCAAAAGCCGGTCAATCCGGCTCATGATCAGATAGATACAGGCAAAAAACAGGATGAGAAACAAAATCATGATCAGGTTTCTCATAGGATCACCTCCTAAATCAGATTTGAAAACATTTCTGCAGGTCCCGGTAACGTCCGAGCACCAGAATGGTATCACCGGTCTGGAACTGCGTCTGCGGAGTGACGGAATATTCAATCTTTCCGTTATGGCGAACACCGATGATATTAATTCCGTACTGTTTTCGGATGTCAATCTGTGCGACATTCATGCCGGCCCACCGGTCCGGAAGATCTACCTCAAACAGATCATGATCTCCATCCAGATCCACAAAATCCCGGATGTGGTCGGAGCTGCAGCGGATGGCAGTCCACTTGGCCAGCTGTTTTTCCGGGTAGACGACTTCGTCTGCGCCATTGCGCAGCAGGAACTTGGCGTGGACATCCCTGGCAGCCCGGGAGACTACCAGTCTGGCACCCAGTTCCTTCAAGAGAGAGGTGGTTTCCAGGGAACTCTGGAAATTATTTCCGATGGCAACGATACAGACATCGAAATTGCGCACACCCAGGGAAGAAAGAAAATCTTCCGAGGTGCTGTCACCAATCTGTGCGCTGGTTACGAAAGAGAGGGCTTCATTGACCCGCTCTTCATTATGATCGACTGCCATGACCTGGTGTCCCAGGGAGTGCAGTTCCATGGCAATATGTTTTCCAAAACGGCCAAGGCCAATCAGTAAAATGGATTTCATAGAGATTCTCCTTTTTGTGCTATTGTTCCGGTTGTTATCCGACCGTGATTTTTTCCAATGGGTATTTGCCAAACCGGATCCGGTGTCCGGACAGTGCGGCATAGATTAAAGTCAGGCCGCCGACTCTTCCCAGATACATCAGAATGATCAGGATGATCCGGGAGGCAGTCCCAAGACCGGGTGTAATGCCGAAGCTCAGTCCGACTGTTCCGACTGCTGAGGCCGTTTCAAACAGACAGGCCATCATGGGAAGCTGCTCCAGACGGCTGATGAGAAGCGCGCCGGTCAGGCAGAGGCTGAGATACATCATCAGGATGGCAGCGGCATCCGCTACGGTTTCCTGGGCAATCCGGCGCCGGAAGAGCTCCGGGTTTTCATTCCGCTGAAAGACGGATATGGCAGCAGCCACAAGGACTGCCATGGTGGTGGTTTTTATGCCTCCGGCGGTGGAGCCTGGGCTTCCACCGATGAGCATCAGAATGATGGTCAGCATCTGGCCGGATTCACTGAGTTTGCTGAAATCTGCCGTGTTAAAACCGGCGGTTCGCGGAGTAACGGACTGAAACAGGGATAACAGGATCCTGGTTCCAAGGCTTCCCTGCCGGAATTCCCCAAAATAGAAATAGATGGCAGGAAACAGAATCAGGATGGCGGTGGTGGTTAAGATGACCTTGCTCTGCATGCGGTACCGGCTGAAGTGCAGTTGGTTGCTGCGGATATCTTCCCAGGTCAGGAATCCGATGCCTCCGGTGACGATGAGGACCATGATTACCAGGTTAATCAGGGGATCCGCGGCATAGCTGGTGAGGGAAGAAAAGGGAACCCGGATGCCCATCAGGTCAATTCCGGCGTTGCAGAAGGCGGAAATGGAATGAAATAGCGCCATCCAGAGTCCGCGGACGGGACCAAAATCTTTACAGAACACAGGGGCCAGTAAAACGGCACCAGAGAGTTCTATCAGAATGGTTGACCGGATGATGAAACCGGTCAGGCGCACAATGCCGCTCATCTTCGGCGCGGCCACAGCTTCCTGCATGGTGCTGCGCTGCATCAGGCCAATCTTGCGCCCGGAAACGATGGTAACTGCGGCAGCGACGGTCACAACACCCATGCCGCCAATCTGGATCAGCATCAGAATCACAGCCTGGCCAAAGGCCGACCAGTAGGTGCCGGTATCCACCACGATCAGTCCGGTCACGCAGACCGAGGTAGTGGAGGTAAACAGGGCATTTAAAAACGGGGTTGCCTGCCCGCTTTTTGATGCGATAGGAAGCATTAAAAGCAGCGCGCCCGCAAGAATCACACCGGCAAATCCCAGAACAATGATCTGAAACGAATTCAATGGCTTTTTCGTAAATGATTTCATAAAGATAACTCCAATTTTTACAAACGGTTAAGTTGTGGTTCCTTTTTGTAGTTTTATTATAAAGAAAATCAGTTAAAGAGGGCACAAAGGTATGTTGCCCGGTATTAAGACGGTATAAAGATGCTGGTTTATGTTTTCGACATTGCGAAATAGTAAAAATATGCTATAATAGTAAATAACAATAGTAAATTTAAATAGTAAATAATAGTAAATGAACGGAGGAACATCATGCAGAATCCATATACCTTAACCTTCGGGAAGGAACCCATCGAATATATTAAACGAATCGCGGAAGAACGGCAGATTTTAGAGGATTTTCTAGCACCCAATCCTCCTCAGCAGGTGTATATGATTTCTGGAGTCCGGGGATGCGGAAAAACCGTGTTTATGACAGATGTTTCCCAGGCGATAGGAAAAGACAAGGACTGGATTGTTGTAGATTTAAATCCGTGTAAGTCTGATCTGATGCAGGAGGCCGCAGCTTATCTGAGCAGCATTCAGGGCCTGGCGCAGATATTTCAGAAGGCAAAACTCAATTTCTCTTTATTTGGATTTGGTCTGGAGGTATCCGATACGGCACCGATTGCGGATATTCAGGTTGCTTTGGAACGGATGATTGAGAATCTTGCGCAGCATCACAAAAAGATCTTATTTACCATTGATGAGGTGACTGCTTCTCCTCAGATCAAGTCATTTACATTTGCTGTTCAGCAGATGCTGCGTAAAAACGCCCCGGTATTTTTGCTGATGACGGGTTTGTATCAGAACATTTCGAATCTTCAAAATGAGAAGAATCTGACATTTCTGTACCGTGCGCCCAAAATCATACTCCCTCCGCTGAATATCGGTGCCATGGCGGATAATTACAGACAGAATATAAAGCTTATGGCAGATGATGCCAGAGAGATGGCAAAGCTCACAAAGGGGTATCCTTTTGCGTTTCAGGTTGTGGGTTATTTCTTGTGGAAGGATCCGGGAAATTTTACAAAAGTAATCAGTCAGTCCAGGCAATACCTGGAAGAACAATCTTATGAAAAAATCTGGTCAGAATTATCAGCAAAAGACCGTGAGCTTGCAGGTGCTATTGCCCAATGTCCAGGAGGAAGCATTCGTGAAATCAAAGAAATGCTTCATATAGAACAAAACGAATTAAATCCATACCGGAAAAGACTGATCCGGAAAGGGATTGCAGATGGTTCCATGCGTGGTTATCTTACGTTTTCACTGCCTTTTTTCACGGACTTTGTATTAGACAATATTTGAGACACACCATTTTAGGAGCAATTCATGAAGAAAAATAAGAAACTTGGTACTCAGTATCTTGCAGCAGCAGGGATTTTCCTGCTGGTTTTAACAGCCGTACTTCAGATGTGCGCCCGGACGGTTCCTGGTTTTGGCACCTGGTATGCTCATCATATTTATCCATGGATTGTGGGCAGCGTAGGAAGCGTGACGGGTCTGTTCCCATTTTCTGTAGTTGAGCTGGGGCTTTACGGGCTGATCTTGCTGCTGGTGCTGGATGTGTGGCATTTGCTGCGGAAAAAGTGGTGCGGTATATTCAGCCGGTGGCTTTTTATCACCGGCGCGCTGCTGTTTCTGTACACCGCCAACTGTGGCATCAATTACTATGCCTCCTCCTTTTCTTCCTATGCCGGTCTGGAAGACGGCACTTACACGGTAGAAGAACTGGATGCCCTGTGCAGTGATCTGGTGGAACTGGTCAATGAATCCGCAAAGACCGGGCGGCAGGTTTACCGGGAGAACCGCAGCGCGTGGCGGGCAGAAGCCGTGAAGGCCATGCAGGCCGCCGGGGAGAAGTTTCCCTGCCTGGAGGGTTTTTATCCGAGACCAAAGGAAGTTCTGGTTTCTTGGATCCTTTCCGTGCAGCAGCTTTGCGGTGTATATTCCCCGTTTACCGTGGAGGCAAATTTTAATGGAGACATGCCGGACTACAATGTGCCGCATACCCTTTGCCATGAGCTTTCCCATTTGAAAGGTTTCATGCGGGAGGATGAGGCAAACTTTATTGGCTATCTGGCCTGCATTTCATCGGAAAACGAAGCATTCCGCTACAGCGGTTATCTGACTGGATGGGTTTACGCGGGAAATGCCCTGGCGCGGGCGGACAGGAAGCGTTACATAGAACTGACGAATCAGCTCTGTGAGGAAGCAAGGCAGGACTTGGATGAGAATTCTGATTTCTGGAACCGGTATGAGAGTAAGGTGTCTGAGGCGGCAACGCAGATGAATGACACGTATTTAAAGATGAATTCCCAGACCGACGGCGTGAAAAGCTACGGACGAATGGTGGATCTGATGTTATCCTACCGGAGAATGCAGCAGCGGGAATCTTAACAGGAATTTTATAAAAATGGGTCAAACCAGTGGAAAACATGAGAAAAATCGGCTATAATAAATTTCAGAATTAATGATTGGAAACTTTGAAATGTCGCAATTTTTGTCGAATTTCCGACTCTATATCTTTGGGAGGGCTATGAATGGATCAGGTATTATATGAGTTAATGGACTGGGCTGGAATTGAAGAGATCGTGTATTCCGAGGCAGCAAATCCAGAGCGTCTGCTGGGAGCACATGAGGTAGAAGAGGGACTGCTGATCCAGGTATTTATGCCGCACGCGGTAGCCGTGGCAGCGAAAGTTGGAAATAAGAGCTATCCCATGGAACTGCAGGATGAGGCCGGATATTACGCGGTGCTTCTGCATGGAAAGAAGATGACCAAGTATCTTCTGGAGATTACTTACGATAACGGAACAACGGAGGAACTGCAGGATCCTTACGCGTTCCCGTCCCAGTTTACGGACGCGGAGCTGAAAAAGTTTGACGCAGGAATTTATTACGATGTATACCGCAAGATGGGCGCGCATCCCATGATGATTGACGGTGTAAAGGGCGTTTATTTTGCCGTGTGGGCACCGTGCGCCATGCGCGTCAGCGTAGTCGGTGACTTTAATATGTGGGATGGCAGACGCAACCAGATGAAGCGCCTGGGCGATTCCGGCGTCTTTGAACTGTTTATGCCGGGGCTTGAGGCCGGAGCGCTTTACAAGTATGAAATCAAGAATCATCATGGTGAGCCGATGTTAAAAGCTGACCCCTACGGAAATTACTCCGAACTGCGTCCGGACAACGCTTCCATTGTCTGGGATCTGGAGCAGTTTGCCTGGAACGATGAAATCTGGATGAAGAACCGGGAACTGGAGGCAGCAAAGGATAAGCCGCTTTCTATTTATGAACTGCATCTGGGATCCTGGAAGCGTCACGAATTAAAGATGGATGCGGACGGGGAGCCGGTGATCGGCTCTGAGTTTTACAATTACCGGGAGATTGCCCCGAAGCTGGCGGAGTATGTGAAAAAGATGGGTTACACTCATGTGGAGCTGATGCCGGTGATGGAGCATCCGTTAGATGAGTCCTGGGGCTATCAGGTGACCGGTTACTATGCGCCGACCAGCCGCTACGGAACCCCGGACGATTTCATGTATTTCATGAACTATATGCATGAGCAGGGCATTGGCGTGATCCTGGACTGGGTACCGGCTCATTTCCCGCGGGATGCCCATGGTCTGGCCTGCTTTGACGGAACCTGTGTTTACGAGCATCAGGATCCGCGCCAGGGCGCACATCCCCACTGGGGCACCCTAATTTACAACTATGGACGCCCGCAGGTTACAAACTTCCTGATCGCCAACGCGCTGTTCTGGGCAAAACAGTATCATGCAGACGGCATCCGCATGGATGCAGTGGCTTCCATGCTGTATCTGGATTACGGCAAGAACGACGGCGAGTGGGTGGCCAATATCTATGGCGGCCACGAGAATCTGGAGGCTGTGGAGTTCTTAAAGCATCTGAATAGCGTGTTTAAGAAGGAAATCAAAGGCGGTCTGCTGATCGCAGAGGAATCTACCGCATGGCCGCAGATCACTGGTTCCGTGAAGGAGAACGGACTGGGCTTCGACTATAAGTGGAATATGGGCTGGATGAACGACTTTACCGGCTACATGCAGTGTGACCCGTACTTCCGCAACCAGCATTATGGCGAGCTGACCTTCAGCATGCTTTATGCTTACAGTGAAGATTTTGTGCTGGTATTCTCCCATGATGAGGTGGTACACGGAAAATCCTCCATGCTCTTAAAGATGCCGGGGGAGACCTATGAGGAGAAAGCGGCAAATCTGCGCACCGCGTATGGTTTCATGTACGGCCATCCGGGCAAGAAACTGCTGTTTATGGGTCAGGAGTTCGCCCAGATCTCGGAATGGAATGAGAATGAAGAACTTCCCTGGAACATTCTGGAGTACCCGCTCCACAAGAACATGCAGGATTATGTAAAAGCCTTGAATGAGCTGTACCGCAGTCATCCGGCTTTATACCAGAAGGATTTTGAGCCGGAGGGCTTTGAGTGGATCAACTGCACTTCCGCAGCCGATAACATTGTGGTATTTACCAGAAAGACGGACAAGCCGGAAGAAACACTGCTCTTTGTCTGCAACTTTGCGCCGGTGGTTCATGAGAAATACCAGATCGGACTCCCGTTTGCGGGCAGATATAAGGAAATCTTCAACAGTGACGCAAAGCAGTTTGGCGGAAGCGGCAAGGGCAATCCCCGCGTGAGAGCCGCAAAGAAGGAAGAATACGATGGCCGCGAATACTCCATGCAGATCACGGTTCCGCCTATGGCTGTGAGCGTGTTCTCCTGTGAACCGGCTGCACCGAAGAAACCGGCGGCGAAGAAGACTGCAGCAAAGAAAACTACGGCTGGAACTGCAAAAAAAGAAGCTGATAAGAAAAAAGCTGCTGCGAAGAAGACAGTAGCGGCAAAGAACGAAACCGTACCGAAAACAGCCGGCGCGGCCAGAAAAGCGGCAGAGGAAGCTGTGAAAGCAGCAAAAGAAACTGCGGCAGCAGCTGTGAAGGATGTCGTAAAGAAAGCAAAGAATACAGCATCAGAAGTAAAGAAAGCCGCAGAAAAAGCATAGAAAGAATTCAGAAAACTGCCAGGAGAAATCCCGGCAGTTTTTCGGTTTGAACTTTGCGCAGGCCCGTGTTATGATGGACGCAGTACTATTTAGGAGGAAGAAACATCATGAAGAAGATTGTGGTGGTAGGCAGTATCAACATGGATTATGTGACCCATGTGCAGCAGCAGCCGGGGGTTGGTGAAACTGTTTCCGGACAGGGACTGGATTTAAAGCCAGGCGGGAAGGGGGCCAACCAGGCATACGCGGCAGCATATCTGGGGGCAGATGTTACGATGCTTGGCGCGATTGGCAATGACGCGGCAGGCCGTATGAGCCTGGAAAGCTTACAGCATGCGGGGGTTCACACGGAATACATTCAGACAGTGGAGGGTGTCAGCACCGGAACCGCTCTGATCGCGGTGAATGCAGAGGGGGATAACAGCATCATCGTCATTCCGGGAGCAAACGACAAAGTAGACCGCAGTTATGTGGATTCCGTTATGGAGGTGATCCTGGCAAGCGACATCGTGATTCTTCAGCTGGAGATTCCGTTTGATACCGTATGCTATGTGGCAGAAAAGGCCAAACAGGCAGGCAAGACCGTGATTCTGGATCCGGCACCGGCAAGGGAACTTCCGGAAGAGCTGATCCGTGGTCTCACCATCGTAAAGCCGAACCAGACCGAGATCATGAAGGTGCTGGGCCGGGCAGAGGAAACCTGTCAGCCGGAGCGGGAACTGAATACTTTAAAGGCAATGGGCGTGGCACATCCGATCATTACCCTTGGTTCTAAGGGATGCTGTACTCTGGATGCAGATGGAAAGATGGAGAATGTGCCGGCAGTGAAAGCATCCGCAGTAGATACCACCGGAGCAGGCGATTGCTTTACCGGAGCTATGGCATGCAGCCTTGCGGAGGGCAATCCGCTGGAAAAGGCACTGGAATTTGCGGCAAAGGCAAGTGCAATTGCAGTAACCAGAGCCGGTGCACAGCCTTCATTTCCGTCAAGAAAAGAAATTTGCTGAAAGAAAAGTGGGATTCCTACTTAAAAGGCGGCGCGACCAACACCAGCATGGAATGCTCTATTCTGTTTCTGATCGGAGCATCCTTAGGTATCCGCACTTCCAGCGTGATGATCAGCGCGACAAATTTTGGAGAGTATTCCAATGACGCGGACGATTATCCGAGCGGCTGGGAAGAGCGGGCCATTGAAGTTGGCATTGAGGCCATGAAGATTATGATCCGGAAGGATAAGGCAGCAGCAAATAAACAGTAACGGTTACGGCTGAACAGAAAAATCGGTTCCAATCTGTACCATAGCCGTGAACGTATCATCATTAAAATAAACATCAAATTCATCACCGGGGCGGTTCAGGATGCGCTGGATACTCAGCATCCCGAGCCCCCCGTCTTTTTTACTGGAAAGAATCTTTCCGTTTTTCTCCTGAATATTGCCGTTGTAGGCATTCTCCACCAGCATCAGCAGATGATCGCCGTCCATGCGGGCCTGAATGCGGATGAACGGATCTTTCTCCATTTTTTTGGAAGCTTCCATGGCATTTTCCAGCAGGTTGCCGATGACGATACAGAGCGTCAGGTCATCAATCGGAATATGGGCGGACAGGTCCAGGCGGGCGGTGAAGGAAATCCCTGCCTTTTTTGCGCGCCCGGCGTATTCCTGGATCAGACCATTTACCGCCTGATTTTCGCAGAATATCTGCTGCTCAGAATTTTCCAGTTCCTTCTGAAGATTTTTTAAGTATTTTACCTGCTGTTCCTTATCCATATAAAGAAGGGCGTGGATGTGATGCCGGAAATCATGCCGGATGATCCGCACCTGCTCAATGTAGTCCAGGGTCTGGTTGTAGTGCTCCCGCTGTTTGCTGATCATCTGGCGGGCAAAGGTCAGTTCTTCTTCCGTCTGCTTGCGCTTTACAATCTGGGCGGTGCTGTTTAGGGTAAGCACATAGAGTAAGAGCAGGCTGACGCAGAGAACCAGAAAGAATAAGAGCAGACTCTGGCTCTGACCGGAAGGGATGCCATAAGGAAACAGGGCGCGTTCACCGGTCAGCTCGATAAACAGAAACAGGGCCGGATAAGCAGCTAACAGCAGAGAAAAGCGGGAAGAGAGGCTTCCAAAAATTTCTCTTGCCCGCTTTTTCATCCAGAAGTGTACGAACAGGCAGCAAAGCGAGGCGCTGAGAAGAGAAATGAGAGTGCAGAGCTGTTCTTCGGAAAGCGGGATGAATGTATGAAAACACCAGGCAGCAAAGCGGTTCAGGAACGAAGAAAGATCAGCGAGCATCCATGCGGACAGATAAAAAAACAGTTTTTTTACAGCGGAGCCGCGGAAAAAGACCAGAAGCACCAGAAAAAACAGGCACGAAAAAAAGCCCTGAAAGATCCAGAAGGTGTGATCCGGAATATGGAACAGGGACTGGGTAAAGATCATGATGACCCACAGATAAACGGAGCAGGCGGCAATGGTCTCACGGTTTTTTTGTTTCGGTTCCAGGCAGAGGAAGATGGGCATCATGCGCACGGAAAGGTTGATCAGATCCTGAAATACATGGCAGGCTGCATCGTTCATGAGTAAGCTTCTCCTTTGACGCCGCAGCCGGGATCAGACCGGTTTCGTCAGATCCTAGCGCAGGCGGTAATGATAGTAGGCGTTTTTGGCTTCTTTATAAAAAGCACGGGAAATGGGGATGGAAGTGCCATCTTCCATCTGGAATGAGGAATCTTCCAGAGTGTGAACGTGAGTCAGGTTGACGATGTAGCTCTGGTGGCAGCGCAGAAAGATTTCCTGTGCCGCAATCGATTCCAGGATGGCAGAAAGTTTCTGGCTGAGCGGGATGACGCTGCCGTCGGTGAGGGTGGCGTAAACCTTATGGAGCCGGTTTTCAAAATGAGAAATGCGGTTCAGGGGCAGATCTACCGGGACACGGTTTACCACAACGGAGAGACAGGCGTCTGGCAGGGAAAGCTTCTGGAGGCAGACCCGGTCCATGGTTTCCTGAAAGTCTTCCCAGCGCACGGGCTTTAACAGAAAGCCGGAGGCGCAGACCCGGTAGCTGTCTACCGCGGATTCCAGGGAAGAGGTGATAAAGACGATGACCGGTTCGGAATACTGTTTTAAAAGATCCGCTGCGCCCTGAATGCCGCTTTTTCCAGGCATTAGTACATCAAGGAGGTACAGATCATAAGATTTTCCGGTATCCAGGACAGCCTGCATGGAATCAAAAATTTCAAATTCGGCCGGTCGTTTCCTGGCTTCAAAATAGCGCTTTGCGTACTGTTCCACCAGTTCCCGTTCTTCTCTTGTATCGTCGCATATGGCAATCTTCAGCATGGTAATATCTCCTGGTTGCAGATTTGGTTCTGTTTTTGCAGAATTGGCAGTTTTGCACACACCAAACCTGTGGTAAACTAAAAACATAAACAATTTATACAACTTTTCAGCAAAGTTGTCAAAAGTTTTCTTATTTCATTATACCATAGGAGGGAAAAGGTATGGGTACAAACATTATTGTTACAGCTATCGTTATCGTGTATCTGCTGTTCATGCTGTGGATCGGCTGGTATTCTTCCACGAAGATCACCAATAACACAGACTTCATGGTAGCAGGCAGACGCCTGGGACCGCTACTGATGGCTGGTACACTGGCTGCAACCGAGATTGGCGGTGGAAGCTCCCTGGGCGTTGTTCAGAACGGTATGTCAGGTTTTGGACTGAGCGCATCCTGGTATATTACCACCATGGGTATCGCGTTCATTATTTTAAGCTTTATCGCGCCGAAGTTCCGTGCAGCAACGGTTAAGACCGTTCCGGAGTATTTCCGCAGACGTTACGGCAAGGAGTGCGGACTGATCACCGCTGTGATCATGCTGCTTCCGCTGGTAGGACTGACTGCAGGACAGTTCATTGCTTCCGCGGTTATTCTGTCTACCATGTTAAATATTGATTACCAGGTAGCAGTTATCATTGTAGCAGTGGTTGTTACCGTTTATTCCATCATGGGCGGTCTGTGGAGCGTTACCCTGACCGACTTTGTACAGGTTTTCCTGATCGTCATCGGCATGATCATCGCGGTTCCGTTTGCCATGAATTACGCAGGCGGCTGGAGCAGCATCTCCGCAAACATTCCGGAAGGAACCATGAACCTGTTTGAAGGTTATGACCTGTTTGGCATCATTTCCCTTGTCATCATGTATACTGCAACCTTCTCCGTAGGACAGGAAGCAGTATCCCGTTTCTATGCGGCAAAAGATGAGAAGGCAGCAAAGGGCGGCGCATGGCTGGCGGCTCTGGTAAACTTCATTTACGCGTTTATACCGACCATCCTGGGCATCATCACCCTGGCGCTGATCAATATGGGCAAGTTCAGCTCCGATCAGTTCGCGTCTGTAGGCGCACGTTACGCGCTTCCGGTTCTGGCCATCAATACCATGCCGGCACTGATCTGCGGACTTCTGTTTGCAGGCATCATTTCCGCGACTATGTCGAGCTCCGACTCTGATCTGCTTGGCGCTGGTTCCATTTTCGCGAATGATATTTACAAAGCAGTCTTAAAACCAGATGCATCCAGTGATTCTGTCATGAAAGTCACCAAGATCGTGATGTGCCTGGTAGGCGTCTGCTCCATGTTCATTGCACTGTTTAACACCCAGAGCATTGTTTCTATCTTAATGTTCTGCTTCACCTTACGTGCGGCTGGTTCTTTCTTCCCGTACGTGATGGGACATTACTGGAAGAAAGCATCCACCGCAGGAACCATTGCTTCCTTACTTGCAGGAACCATTGTGGTTGTGTACCTGGAGCATATTTCCAAGGGCGTGCTGTTTGGCATTAAGTTCAGCCAGCCGATCATCCCGGGCCTGGTTGCGGCATTCATTGGATTCGTAGTATTCTCCAAGCTGATGCCGCCGAAGGTAGAGACCACCGAGCTGGCACCGGAGGAAGAGGACTAAAGGTGTAAAAAGTAAATAATAGTGCAAAAAAAGAACCCGGTGGACCGTGATGGCCCTCCGGGTTCTTTCTTTGCAGGTTTATTTTAGCTGCTTCCATTTTCCTGTCCGGTAATACCCGTAGGAGATCAGGAAGTTTGCGAGCCATCCCAGCGGCACGGCGTACCATACCATGGCAATGCCGTAGACCGGGGCACCGAATTTGGCAATGAGCACCCGCAGTCCCAGGTTTACCAGATTGGCGATGGTAAAGACTTTTACGGCACCGGCGCCGCGCAGAATGCCGTCGACCGCCATCTTAAAGCCAATCATGCAGAAAAAGAATCCGATGAATTTCAGATAACCTTCTCCGGTAGCAACTGTCTGGGCAGATGGAGCACCGTCCAGGAATAACGCGATCAGAGGGCGGTGGAGCAGTTCCAGAAACAGACACAGAATGACGGCGGTAATGGCGACCATGATGTTGGCAGCACGGTATCCAAGGGGAATCCGTTCGTGTTTCTCTGCGCCAATGTTCTGGGCTGTATAGGAAGAAAGGGCATTTCCGATGGCGGACATAGGAACCACGCAGAGGGATTCAATCCGCATGCCGGCAGAAAATCCGGCCAGGATCTGTGTGCCAAAGCCGTTTACCACTGACTGGACCAGCATCATTCCGATGGAAACTGTGGATTGCTGGAGAATGGATGGCAGTGCGATGCGGGACATGGAGGAAAACTCTGCCTTACTGAACCAGGTTTCTGCTTTCCCATCTAACCGGCGGAGTGTGCGCAGGAAGATGAGGAAGGAGCAGACTGCTGAAATGCCCTGGGCAATAAAGGTTGCGTAAGCAGCACCGGCAACGCCGAGATGCAGGGTGGCTACCATATACAGATCCAGGAAGATGTTCAACATTGAGGAGAAAATCAGCAGATACAGCGGAATCCGCGATTCACCGAGAGCATTGAACATGGAAGAGAGGATGTTGTACATAAACAAAAAGGGCAGGCCGTAAAAGTAAATGTTTAAGTAGATTACAGCAATGTCCATGGCATCAGCCGGGGTATTTAAGGCTTCCATGATCTGTCGACTGAAGCATAGGCCAATGCCACCAAGCAGCAGGCTGATGAGCAGGAAGGAAAGCATGGCGGTGCGGATGCTGTTTTTCATGCGGATGTAGGCATGTCCGCCGAAGTGCTGGCTGATGATGACCGACGCGCCGATGCCGCCGCCGATGGCGACACAGATAAAAATGCTGGTCAGCGCATAGGACGCACCGACCGCGGCCAGTGCAGTTTCTCCTACATAATGTCCTACAATGGCAGAGTCTACAATGGTGTATGCCTGCTGGAACAGATTTCCAATGATCATAGGAAGCGCAAAGGCAAACAGTGCCCGGGATGGCTTTTCTGTGATCAGATAGTCTTTATTTTTGTTCATGATTTTCTGGAAGCTCCTCTCCGGCTGCAGGATGCAGCAAATTCGCAGTCACAGTTTTCCTGATCCCAGTGTGTTTTTTCTGTTTCTGACAGCGCCTGGCAAAGGGCATTGGCAGCCCGAAGCATCAGGTCTTTGTTCACCTGGTAATGCATCTGGTAATCGATTCGCAGGCCGGTGACCAGTCCGCAGTTTTTTAATACCTGCAGGTGCTGGGATACCGCCGATTCACTGATGCCCAGTTTGGCGGAAAGCGCCTTGCCACAGTAATGATGATTCAGTAAAAGCATGAGAATCTGGTAGCGTGTGGGCATGGTGATGATATGAAGCAATTCAAGATCAGTCATGAGTGTCTCCTTTTATAATAAAGCATTTACTTAATAAAGTTATTACTTAATTATAGAGAGAAAAAAATAAAAGTCAAGTATCTGTAATTCATAGATGGAAAAGATTGACAATGGTTACATATTCTGATTTGTTCCAGTTTGTAATTATGCTTTGTGCTGTAATCACGCTCGTTTTATACTTTACGCATAAAAAATAGCGCCCTCGTCCTGGTAAGATAAGGCGCTATTTTTTGACTTTATTGCTTGCCGGCAGCTAGGTGTACTCTGGCTTTCGACTCTCTCGTTAAGTGTATTATAGGTCATTCTTTATAAGTTGTCAAATAAGTTGCAAATAAAATTTTACTTGAAAATTTCACTGTAAAGCAGATTGAGGAGCGGGGATATGAAAAGGACCTGCTGGCAGTGGGAATTCCAGTGGATAGAATCTACAAACTGGGCTTTCCGTATGCAATCAGCGGATCCCCGCTTTTTACACCGAGACTTAAAGTGTAATACAGCACAACACCGTCAAACGGAGCAGTATAGCGGGCAATTTCATTTCCATAAGAATCCTTCAGGGCGCCAAGCAGGGCGCCCTGTTTTAATTTCTGCCCGGCTGCCGACACGGCGGGATACCAGAAGCCATCCGCGGGAGCTTCTTCGTAGACGGCTCTGCGGATTTCGGCCTGCTGGAGGCAGGGAGAAACGGAAGCTGCATTCAGGATTCCCAGATGCCGCATCAGCTCATACACATTTTCCCGGCATGCGGCAACTTCTTTTTCACTCCACAGGCCGCGCTCTCCGCGCTCTACCAGGAGGGCCGGGATACCGCATTGGGCTGCCCAGCTGTAAAGTCCGTTTTTGGCGGTGGATGCAACCCGGTAAGGAATGGAGAGAGCTCTGGCGGACGCGGAAGCTGTAGCAGACAAGGATTCCGGAACGGATGCTGGGAAGAAGACCAGCGGAGTCAGTGCTTCATTGACATCACCGCCATGCAGGTCCATCAGGAAATTCGCTTCGGGGTACAGGGTTTCTTCCAGTACTCTGGCAAGCTGGCTGGAAAAGGTGCCATCGGATTTGCCGGGAAACATCCGGTTTAAGTTTTGCCCGTCGGCCGGGATGGTCTGCTTGCTGCCATGGTAGAAGCCTTCCGGGTTTACCAGGGGAAGAAGGATTACGCGGCCGGACAGAGCGGCAGGCTCCAGTTCTCTTTTCAGCCGGTTCAGGGCTTCGATGCCGACGTATTCACAGCCGTGGACGCCGGCTGTTACGACCAGGGTTTTTCCGGGGCGGCAGCCGCAGACTACGGTCATTTCTATTGGAAAGGGGCTGGTGACAGGCAGCGGGAGGGTCTGTTTTACTCCGCTGCCGGCTTTGAAGTCAGACAGTCTCATAAGTCACAAAAAATTCTCCTTTAGTCAAATTCGATCATGGAAGCCAGAAGCTTCTTCGCGTATTCGTCTTTGGTCTCCGCAATGTGGGACACAGGAATGTGTTCGGTGATGCGGCCGTGGTAAAGGAAAAGCACGTCATCGCAGAGGTAGGTGACGGAAGTCAGGTCATGGGTGATGAAAATATAGGTCAGTCCCAGCTTTTCCTTCAGTTCACGCAGAAGGTCCATGATCTGGACCTGGGTGTGGGCATCCAGGGAGGAGATGGCTTCATCAAAGAGGATGATCTCCGGCTGGCAGGCCACAGCCCGGGCAATGCAGACACGCTGCAGCTGTCCGCCGGATAACTCATGGGGATACCGGTCTGCGTAGGACGCATTTAGGCCGACCAGCTCTAAGAGGTGGTTGGTTTCTTCGATCCGGTTTAACCGGACTTTCTGGTTGCGTTCCCTTGCGGAGAGTCCTTCCGCAATGATTTCCTTCACCCGGAAGCGGGGATTGGCAGAGGTAGTGTAGTCCTGAAATACAACACCTAAGCGCTTCTGCAGATTTTTTCTGCCGCTTCTGGAGGCGTAGACGGAAGTGCCGTGAATCTTCAGTTCGCCGCTGTCAGGCTTTAACAGACCGCAGATCACGCGGCCCAGGGTGGATTTTCCGCTTCCGGATTCGCCGAGGATTCCAAGGCAGGTCCCCTTGGGCACCTTTAAGGAGACATCAAAGAGAACCTGGTCCCGGGTGGTGCCGAACAGCTTTTCCTGGCGTTCGCTGCGGAAGCTGACGCAGACGTTATTTACTTCAAGCATGGGAACTCTCCTTTCCGTGTAAGATCTGGCGGTAGCGGTGCATGACGGCAGAGCGTTTCTCCACCAGCATGCGGGTGTACGGGTCATCGGCGTGTTTGAGGATGTGGTCAAAGCTTCCGCTGTCCACCACATGTCCGCTGTTCATAACCAGGATGCGGTCAGCTACCCTGGAGATGGCGCCCAGGTCATGGGTGATGAACAACATGGCAGTGTTTTTCTGCTTTTTGATGCGGATAAATTCTTCCAGAATCTCGTACTGGGTGATGGCATCGATGGCGGTGGTCGGCTCATCGGCAATCAGAAGCTCCGGCTGCAGGGCCATGGCAATGCCGATCATGATACGCTGGAGCATGCCGCCGGAAAGCTGGTGCGGGTATTTTTCCAGAACTTCTTCTCCGTTCCGGATCCGCATCTGTTCCAGAATTTCCAGAGAGCGGGTGTGGATTTCCTGCGCATTCCAGGAGGTGTGGGTGGCAAAGGTTTCTGCCATCTGGTTTCCGATGCGGTAGAGCGGGTCGAAGCAGGTCATGGGGTTTTGCAGAACCATGGTGATCCGGTTTCCGCGGAGGCGGCGCAGCTCTTCTTTGGATTCCTTTAACAGGTCCTGGCCGTCAAAGATGGCACTTCCGGAAACCTGGAAATTCTTATCCAGCAGGCCCAGCACGGATTTCACGGTCATGCTTTTTCCGCTGCCGGATTCCCCGAGAATGCCGAGGCATTCTCCGGGCCGGACCTCAAAGCTGACATTTTCCACCAGCTTTTTGGAGGCTCTGCGGTGATGCAGCGTGACATTTAAGTGTTCTACTTTTAAAATGGCAGACATTACAGCACCTCCTTCGGGTCCAGCACATCGCGGATGGCATCACCCATTAAGTTGAAAGCAGAAACCAGAACAACGATCGCGATACCCGGAACCAGCATCTGGGCAGGGTTGCTGGTCAGGACATTTTTCGCCTCGCTGAGCATGGCACCCCACTCCGGTGTCGGAGCCTGTACTCCGAGTCCCAGAAAGGACAGGGTGGAAATATTGATGATGGCCCAGCCCACATCCAGGGAAGAGAGCACAGCCAGGTCCGCCGCGATGGAAGGAACCAGATGGCGGAAGAGAATGAATCGCTCCGGGGTTCCGACACAGCGGGAAAACTGGACAAAGTTCCGGTCACGGTACTGCATGACGCCGGTGCGGATCATGCGGGCATACCAGGCCCATTTGATGAAGACGTTCGCCAGAATGACGTTCTGGACGTTGATGCCGAGCAGCGCAACGACGGCAAATACCATGATCTGGCTGGGGAAGGAAAGCATCACATCCACCACGCGCATGATCAGCTCTTCGGTAATGCCGCGGAAATAACCGGCGAGAAGTCCCATCAGGGCCCCCAGGCCGATGGTGCCGAGCATGGTCAGGACGGCAAGGCCGAGGGTCGGGCGGATGCCGTAGATCATGCGGGAAAGGATACAGCGCCCCAGATTATCGGTGCCCAGCGGGTATTCTCTGCTGAAGTGGGCAAATTTGTTGAGAATATCGGTGGCGTAAGGGTCGTGAGGGGCGATGAGCGGGGCAAAAATGCCCATCAGCGCCACGAGCAGCACCAGGGTTACCGTACCGACAGCGGTTTTATTATGAAGAAAACGGTGTAACATCAGTTGCCCTCCTTTCGCATACGCGGGTCAGATACCGTCTGAAGGATATCAAACAGCAGGTTGAATACGACAAACAGAACGCTGATCAGAAGCACATAGGTCTGGATGACCGGATAGTCCCGGTTGAAAATGGAACTGATGCACAGAGTTCCGAGTCCCGGCCACGCAAATACATTTTCCACGACAATGGTTCCGGAGATCAGCTGCGGAATGCTCATACCGATGGCTACAATGCAGGTGTGCATGGAGTTTTTCAGAATATGCTTTACCAGAATGGATTTCTGCGGCAGTCCGCGGACATTGGCGTAGAGCACATAGTCCTGTTTCATGTTTTCCAGCATGTTGTTGCGGATCAGGCGGATGTAGGTGGAAATATAGCTTAAGGATACGGTAAAGGCCGGTAAGATCAGGTGTTTGATGGTTCCGTTTCCACTGGTAGGAAGAAGATCCAGTTTAATGGAAATCAGCCACATCATCAGAAGGCCGACCCAGTAAGCAGGCATGGCGGTGGTCATAAAGACAATGCCGCGCATGATCCGGTCAAACCAGCCATCCTTGTATACAGCACACAGAAAACCGATCGGCAGGCTTAATACGATTACCATGATCAGGGAAGCGCCGGCCAGCTGCAGGGTAGCCGGCATGCAGCGGAGCAGTTCTCCCGCCACGGTACGGGTCGGGTTGACATAGCTGATGCCAAAGTTGCCGCGAAGGCAGTCCAGCACCCAGGTGAAATAGCGGACCAGATACGGCTTGTCCAGGCCAAGCTCCGCCCGGACCTCGGCAATAGCTTCTTCGGTAATGATGGGAACCTGGCGTACGCGCAAGGCTACCTCAGCCGGGTCGGATGGGATCAGGTTGATAAAAACAAAGCACACAAAGGAAATAATGAGAAGAAGCGGAATCGCGGAAAGGATCCGCTTGATGATATATGGTTTCAAAACAGTACCTCCGGTAAAAATCAACAAACGTGTGAACCGTAACAATACAAAGCCGCCTCGCGGGAGACGGCTTCGTACACATTTCAGGTTGAATTACTCCTCAGAACTTAGAAAGAGAAATCCTGGAACGGAACCTCATACTGAGTCTGGGTAAAGTGGAAGCCCTTCATATCGGAACGATAAATGGCCTTGTTGCACTCATAGGTCAGCGGAATGTAAACCGCGTCCTCATGCAGATGGGTCAGAACGTAGGTGTAAAGCTCCTGGCGTCTGTCCTCGTCGGTGGTGATCAGGATCTCGGTGATGGCTTCGTCAATCTCTGCTTTATCATCCAGGCCAAGCTGTGCTGCGTAGTCACCGTATACCGGCGCGCGCATCGCTGCTAGAGAGGACTGCGGATCATACGGGGTGCCCCAGCAGATGTTGAATACCATATCGAAATTACCGGCCTTCATGTTATCGCGGTAGGACTGCTCCTCCTCGCCGTGGATGTTTAAGGAAACGCCGATGGTCTGATACTCACTCTGCAGATACTCGGCAATGGATTTTTCGGTAACGCTGTCGCTGTTGTAAAGCAGGTCAATGTTTAACTGTTTTCCGTCTTTCTCGCGGATATTGCCGGAACCCATCTTCCAGCCTGCGTCATCCAGAATCTGGCCAGCCAGTTCTAAGTCGTAAGTAAATGGCTCCAGATCAATGTTACAGTACGGAATGGTTTTAGCAAACAGGGTGTCAGCCGGTTTCTCCAGTCCGTAGAAGATGCCGTCAGAGATGTTCTGCTTGTTGGTTGCGTGCTGAAGTGCGATGCGCACATCCTTCTCGGAAAGAATATCGGAGGAGGTATTCAGAACAATCTGTCGGGTAGAGGTCGGGTCAGAAAGCTCTACAGTGAACTTATCGCTGTCTAAGTACTGGTTGATGGCATCAGCATCGATCATGTTTTTACCGAAGATCATATCGATCTCGCCCTTTTCCAGAGCCAGGATACGGGTCTGGTTATCCGGGATGACTTTAACGGTAATAGTTTTGATGGCCGGCTGCTCGCCCCAGTAGTTCGGGTTTGCCTTGAAAATAGCATACTCATCAGTTACAAACTCATCCAGTACATATGGGCCGGTTCCGATGTAAGCCTCTACGCCGTCCTTGGTGCTGCCGTCTTTCATGGCTTTCGGGGAGATCATGGCAAACGGTCTGGTAACACCAAGCTCGGTTAAGAGTGGGTAGTACGGCTCAGACAGCTCGATGACAAAGGTGTTCTCATCCGGAGCGTCGACACCGACTAACAGGTGCATCATCTCCAGCCAGGTGTGGCGGTCCTTGTTTTCCAGGATCGCGTCGAAGTTTGCCTTGATGGCATAGGCGTCACATTTCTCGCCATCGGAGAACAGCACGCCCGGGCGGATGTGGAAGGTGTAGACCTTTCCGTCCTCACTGACATCCCAGCTTTCAGCCAGGCAGCCTTCAAAGCCATTGGCTGTGATATTGACGAGACCCTCGTACAGCATTTCCTGTGCGTACATCTCGCCGGCATATAAATGCGGGTTTAAATCGCGGATATCGCGGTAGTTTACAAAGATCAGATCTTCTTTCGTATTTTCAGAAGAAGTGGTGGTTTCTGCAGCAGCGGAATCTGCGGCAGTGGTGGATGCAGAGTCAGAGGCGGATGAACCGCAGCCGCTTAACACGGCGGTGCCTAAGAGACCTGCAAGAAGCAGTGTGCCCCATCTTTTTTTCATAATCAGTTTCCTCCTGTTGTAAAAGCTTGTTATCGTTTCTGTCCACACATCCGGTGTGAACGATAGAAAGTATAACACGGGTTAGCCAAAGCTTACTACTGACGAATTTGGAGGGGCTTAGTTATTCCAAAATGTTATAACAAGGGTGAAATTCTTACAAAATTGCCTGAAAATGACGGATGAACCAGTCGGCGGCTGTGCTTAATTTTGCGTCATCCGGACAGATGTAGCCGATGAGTAGAAATGGCTCACAGTTGTTGATCCGGAGCTGGCGGACATCGTACTGGCGGTACTGGTCATAGAGAAAATTGATGCCAAGGCTGCATACGTCGGTATTCATCAGCAGGTTGATGGTCAGGTGATCGCTGTTGGTATAGACGGAATAATGGAGCTGTTCCGTGCTGATGGCACCCAGGCTTACATGGCTTAAATGATGTTCTACTGAGAAAAATTCCCGCACACCCCGGACGAAGGAGAGGGAGGAAAGATCCTGAAAGTCAATGCTTTCATCATGGTAGCGCGGATGCTTTGGCCCCACATAAACACAGGCTTCCTTCATATCCAGGGGAATGAATTTCAGCTTTTTGTGGGAAAGAATGTGTTGGAACTGGTGCAGCTGTTTTTCAGCGATATAGACGACACCGATCTCGGAAAGCCCCTGGGCAACCCGGTTGCAGATTTCCTCCACGGTACCTTCCAAGTGTTCCACGATGTAGGAATCACCCATTTCCTGATAGAAGTCGGTTAATAAGCGGGAAATCATGTTGCTGGGATACGTAGCGAGACTGAATTTTTTACCCTGGTTCCGGTCCGTGAGGGAGTCGATCAGGCTAACATTGTGGAGAATATTCTGGGCATATTCCCGGACCGTTTCTCCATAGGGAGTGATGCGGATTCCGCGGCTGCTGCGTTCAAAAAGCGGGCGGCCAAGCTCTTTTTCCAGCGAACTGATCACTTTGCTGACATTGGGCTGTGTGGTGTAAAGGCATTCAGCGGCCTGGTTAAAGCTGCCTTTTTCGCAGGTAATCATAAAATATTCCAGCTGACGTAATTCCATAGTATCCGGTTCCTCCTGAATAGGGTGCCTGTAAGCATTTGCTAACCACTATAACAGAAAAAAAGAAGGGAGACAACCGGTGAATGCGGAAGTCTCCCACTAAAAACCTTTATTGAGAAAAAATATCAGTTATTCCAGATGGGAATAGCAACAGGTACAGCCTGTAAACCTGGTTTTGTGTTTGCGGTGGTCTTAATCCTGATAAGCGATCTTTCCGCCGCAGATGGTGTATTTTACTTTTCCGTAAAGCTCCTCACCGATGAACGGAGAGTTGGTAGCTTTGGATTTGAATTCCTTTACGGTCCATTTTTCGTTTGGATCGAAAAGTACCAGGTCGGCATCTGCACCGGTGCTTAAATGTCCCTTGTTTCCTTCCAGGTGGTAGAGGATGGCCGGATTCAGGCTCATCTTTTCCATGAGCTGCGGCATGGTCAGGACCTCTTCCCGGACCAGGTTGGTTACACCCAGCGCCAGCGCGGTCTCCAGGCCGATGATGCCGCTCGGTGCTTCGGTGAGCGGTTTTGCCTTCTCCTCTGCGCTGTGCGGTGCGTGGTCGGTGGCGATGATGTCGATGACACCTTCCTTTAAGCCACGGAGAATCTCCTGTTTATCCTCGAGCGTGCGAAGCGGCGGGTTCATTTTTGCTAGGGTGCCGTGTTTTAAGACTGCGGTCTCATCCAGACTGAAATGGTGCGGGGTAACCTCTGCCATGACATGGGCGCCAAGCTGCTTGGCCAGCTCTACCATGCGGACGGAGTGCCCGGAGCTGATATGCTGGATATCGATGAGGGCACCGGTGTGCAGGGCGAGCATGCAGTCGCGGGCCACCAGAACATCCTCTGCGGCAGCCGGAGAGCCGCCAATGCCGAAGTGCTCGGAGACCGCGCCGCGGTTGATGCCGTTGTTGGTGATGAGGGACGGGTCTTCCTCGTGGAAACTTAACGGTACATTCAGGCGAACCGCCTCATCCATGGCCTTCTTTACCAGGGCAGAATCTTTTAACGGAATACCGTCATCAGTGAAACCGGCAGCGCCGTGGGCCTTCAACAGTTCCATGTCGGTGAGAACTTCGCCCTTCATGCCGACCGTGATGTTGGCAGCGCTTAAGACGTTGATCGGAGTCTTTTTGCCTTCTGCCAGCACATATTCGAGGGTTTCCACGTTGTCAACCGGCGGTTTGGTATTGGCCATGCAGACCACGGTGGTGAATCCGCCTGCGGCAGCGGCAGCAGCGCCGGTGTGAATGTCTTCCTTATAGGTAAGTCCCGGATCACGGAAGTGCACATGCACATCAATGAGGCCCGGAGCCACCACAAGTCCGGTGGCGTCAATCACCCGGGCATCCGGATATTTTTCTTTTAAATCATTTCCAAGCTCCAGGATCTTTCCGTCGCCTGTGACCAGATCCATCACCTGGTCCAGTCCTGATTTCGGGTCAATGACCCGTCCATTCTGAAGTAACAGCATAATGATTCCTCCTGTATTTTATCTGTAAAAAATTAGTGTTTTTGATGGGCTCTCTGATTGCCAATCTGAAATACCGTCTGCGGAATCTCAAAAACGAACACAATCCCAAGTACAATGGCAACGGCCATTTTGACGGCATCAAAACCGGTCTGGACAGCCAGGTAAAGCTGATCTGTGACCGTGTAGTAGGCTGCCCGGTAGATTCCCGCACCCGGCACCAGCGGGATGATGCCAGAGATCAGAAAGATGGTGACCGGGCACCGCTTCCGTACCGCAAACCATCGTGACATGAGGATCACAATGACCGTGGCAGCGAAAGTGGCAATAGAGATGGAGCTGTAGGGCAGCAGAAGCAGATAGGCAAGCCAGCTCACGCCGCCAATAAGGGCACAGCTGGGATAATAGTGGGCCGGAACGCCAAACAGCAGGGAAAATCCTACGGTGGCCATGGCGGCCGCACAGGTCTGAATCAGTAGGTGCAGCATGAAGAACCTCTTTTCTATTATTATGGCAGCAGTGGAGCACCGGCTATATTTCCGTACAGCGCAAGCACAACGCCGACACCGATGGCAATGCAGAAAAAGCTTATGACGGCATCGAGCATTCGGACAGAGCCGGAAATGTAGTCGCTGTCGGCCATGTCACGGATGGCGTTAGTGAAGGCAACTCCGGGAACCATGAGGATAATGCCGCCGATGATCATGGCATCAAAATTTTCTCCGGGGCCGAAGCGGTAACAGAGGATGCAAAGGAAGGTGATCCAGGCACTGCCGAGAATGGTGCGCACGATCCGTCCCAAATGCGGATTGCCGAGATAGACGGCATAGGCCTGATACAGGCTTCCGACAACAATGGAACACAAAAAATCCCACGGCGAGCCGCCGAACATGACGTCAAAGCAGGCACCGGCGAGCCCGGCCACGGCAATCTGCAAAGCAGCGGGAAAGCCCGGATGCTCCTCGATGCGGGTCAGCTCTCTGCGTACATGCTCCGGGGAAAGTCCTTCTTCCTCAATGCGCCTTGACAGATGGTTTACTTCCGCCACCCTGCGCAGGTTGGTATTGTTGACAGGCACCTGCAGAACCTTGGCAAACAGGGGTTCCGTCTCATCTCCGCAGCTTAGGAAAATACCGTTGCTCAGCACGAAGATATGGACAGAATGAAGTCCGTAGGCACGGCAGATATGCATGATGGTATCTTCCACGCGAAAGATTTCCGCTCCGTTTTCCAGCTGGATCTGCCCGGCCTTCATGGCGAGGAGCAGGATTTCCTGCTGTACATGGGCTTTAGTGGCTGTGGATATCATGTTGTCTCTCCGCCTGACCGGTTATCCGGAAAAGCCGGAAAGAAAAAACGCTGCCCGGCTTTGCGGATATCTGCCACGCGGTCCCGGTACTCTGCGCTGCAGTCCAGCTTCTTCAGTGCCGGAATGACGCTGAAATCTTCCCAGAAGTGCATGGGGAAGACCATTTCGGCACCGACCGTCCTCATGAAATCATCCAGTCCCAGGTAAAACAGATCCTCCTGGCGTCCATCTAACGGAACCATGGCAACATCCGGGTGGAAACCGGAAGCTTTGATCTTTTCCAGCTCGCGGCGGTAGTTGGTGCTCATGTTGTTATTCCATGCCAGATCTTCGCCATTCCAGCGCCAGTTGTTTAAGTCACCGGCGTGGTAGATGGTGTAGGATTCGCTGCAGGAAACATCAGTCAGGGTCGCGTCGGATTGGAAAGCAGAAGCAATACCGGTCTCTACAACAAACGCTACACCCTCGTCTGTAGATTTGAAGGTTGTCACGCGAAGTCCGCCGCCTTCCTTAAATTCCAGAACCTTTCCCGGATCCATGAACCAGGCAAGTCCGTGCAGGTGATCCGGTACTTTGTTCTGCCAGATATCATCGGAGAGAATAAAACGGATCCTGGGGTGGGCAGCTGCCAGATCAAAAATCTTCGGACTGAAGTGGTCACCGTGGCGGTGGCTCACGAACACGAACAGATCTTTTTCTGGCGTCAGGGCAGGAAGTGTACCCTCTACAAAGTCGAAAAGCAGCAGTGCCTGGTCCGTCTCTACAAGATAACCACTGTGATGAATGTATGTGATTTTCATAACGGGGATCCTCACTCGTATTATAAAGTAGTAGTGTTTACAGACCCTCTCCAAGGTCTTTTTTGTTTCATAGAAAATCATTATGTTCATCATAGCATAAAAAGCTCCCAAATCACAGAGAAAGTGTCCGGATTTGGGAGCCTTTTATTTGGAATTTTCAGAGTTAGTATTTTGGGTACAAGGCCTTACGCGTCCACCCGCCCTGTTTTCATATAGAAACTGATGAGATAAAGTCCGCACAGGCCGACCAGCGCGTAGATAATCCGGGACAGCCAGCTCATGCTGCCGAATAAAAACGCGACCAGATTAAAGTTAAAGAAGCCGATCAGTCCCCAGTTGACGGCGCCGATGATGGTGAGTGTCAGCGCGGTACAGTCCATTGCTTTGTTGTTCATGCCATTCCCTCCTTACAGGAGTAAGTCTGCGCAGAAAAAGGGAAATTATACGAACCTCTTTAATTGCCTAAACAGTATCCACTTAGCAGCGCTCCGGATTTTCTCTCATAAAGATAAATTCTGCCACGGAGCGGTCAAAGGTTTTAATGTGGCCAAACAACCAGTCAACCACATTTTTATGTACAAGCTCGCTGAACTGATCCGTCGGACCTTCAGAATCATGAAGATATTCATACAATTCCTGAATCGTTTTCTTGAACTCCTCATGTTTCTTATGGTGCTTGTCACGATCCGGATAACCGGATTTTTCCTGCAATGCCTCCTCTTCTTTGAAATGGAAGTCAGTGTATTCGTCCAGATAATCCAGCATTTTTATGGCATTTACCTTACTTTTTCCATCCTGGCAGGCAAATACGAAGTTTCGGATTCGCTCGATCAGTTCTTTGTGCTGTGCATCAATCATTTTATTGCCGGTTAATAAATTATCCTCAAAAGTGATATCGTAATCGTAAGTCATAGTCTGTCCTCCATTTCTTTTAGTTTGGGCTGTTACATTGTATCTAACTTTCTACCGGTACAAAAACATCTTTTCCAAGTCCGCAAATCGGGCATACCCAATCGTCCGGAATATCCTCAAATGCTGTTCCCGGAGCGATACCGCCGTCCGGATCACCTGCTGCAGGATCGTAAATATATCCACATGGTTCACATTCAAATTTTTTCATAGCTGCTCTTCTCCTTTTTGATATTGGTTTTCCTGCGGAAAATCCATAGCTTCGTTCTTTTGGACTGTCTCGTTGTTTGTATGTCTGTATTATAAGCAAAATTTTTCAATATGTCAATAACAATAATCATTATTATTTTATGATTTTTTGCAATGATTGCAGATAAGTCGAAAATGCGGTAAAATGATGTCAGATTTATAATGCTGACGAAAGGACAAAAGATGACTATGAAATACGATTTTACTTCCATTTTGGACCGCAACGGAAAAGACGCGATTGCGGTGGAACATATCCCGATTCCGGGTGCACAGGTGAAAGAAGGATTTGACCGGATCCCAATGTGGGTAGCCGATATGAATTTTCCAACGGTGCCGACGATTGTGGAGGCTATGATGGAGCGTGTACGGCATTCGGCCTACGGATATTTCGATCCGTCTAAAGAATATTATCGGTCGATCATCCGGTGGCAGGAAACACGCAATGGAGTAACAGGTCTGAAGCCGGAGCATATCGGCTATGAAAATGGCGTGCTGGGCGGTGTGGTCAGCGCGCTGAATGTGATGTGCTCGAAAGGCGACAATGTGCTTCTGCATTCCCCGACTTATATTGGTTTTACCAGATGTATCGAAAATAACGGATATAATATTGTACATTCTCCGCTTGTAAAAGATGAAAACGGTATCTGGCGCATGGATTTTGCGGATATGGAAGAGAAAATCGTAAAGAATCATATTCATGCTGCGGTTTTCTGTTCCCCGCACAACCCGTGCGGCCGCGTGTGGGAGCGCTGGGAGATTGAAAAGGCGATGGAGCTTTACAAAAAGCACGATGTTTTTGTGGTTTCCGATGAAATCTGGTCTGACCTGATCCTGGAAGGACACAAACATATTCCAACCCAGTCCGTGAGTGAGGATGCCAGAAACCGCACCGTGGCCATGTATGCGCCATCCAAGACCTTCAACCTGGCCGGCCTGGTGGGAAGCTACCATATTATTTATAACAGCTGGCTGCGGGAGCGCGTTCTGAAGGAATCTTCTTTATCCCATTATAATGAAATGAATGTGCTTTCCATGCATGCGCTGATCGGAGCGTACAAACCAGAGGGCTACGAGTGGGTGGATGAGCTGCGCCAGGTACTGACCGGAAATGTAGAGTTTGCCTGCAAGTATATTCAGGATCATTTTGAGGGCGTTGAGGTGTCAAAACCGGAAGGAACCTACATGCTGTTTCTGGACTGCACAAAATGGTGTGAGGAGCACGGGAAGACGATTGATGAATTGCAGAGAGCCGGAGTGGAGGTCGGAGTTATCTGGCAGGATGGCAGACCGTTCCACGGCCCATGTCATATCCGGATGAATCTGGCGCTACCGTTTAGCAGGGTGCAGGAGGCATTTGAACGGCTGGAAAAGTATGTGTTCTGTTATTAAAAAATTTGAAACAAGTTGTTGACAAAATAAAAATCATCTGCTATATTGATATCAGTAACAATTACTAATATCAATCAAGAAAAACAAGTTAGAATATCACATCAAATAAGAAAAGGAGATCTGAGTTATGAAGAAATGGGTTTGTACTGTATGCGGTTATGTTTACGAGGGTGAGGCTGCTCCGGAGGTTTGTCCGGTATGTAAGGCACCGGCTTCCAAGTTCAAAGAGCAGGAGGGTGAGATGACCTGGGCTGCTGAGCACGTGGTAGGTGTTGCACAGGGCGTCAGCGAGGACATTCTGGCAGACCTTCGCGCAAACTTCGAGGGCGAGTGTTCTGAGGTTGGTATGTACCTGGCTATGGCAAGAGTTGCTCACAGAGAGGGCTATCCGGAGATTGGTCTTTACTGGGAGAAGGCAGCATTTGAGGAAGCTGAGCACGCTGCAAAGTTCGCAGAGCTGTTAGGTGAGGTTGTAACCGATTCTACCAAGAAGAACCTGGAGATGAGAGTTGCTGCAGAGCACGGCGCAACCGAGGGCAAGTTTGACCTGGCTAAGCGTGCGAAAGCTGCAAACCTTGACGCAATCCATGACACGGTTCATGAGATGGCAAAAGACGAGGCAAGACATGGCCGTGCATTTGAGGGTCTGTTAAAGAGATACTTTGGCTAATCACACAAGATTATAAAGACAAGAGGGGCCGCAGGAGCATATCGCATCCTGCGGCCTCTTCTGCTTGTTCTTCAGATTGACAAGAGCAGATTTTTTTGTGTATAGTATTATTTCGGTAAAAAAAATTAAGAAAGAATCGAGGAAAAATACATATGGAAAATCTGATCTTCAGTCTGAATGCGACCATTCCTATCTTTTTGCTGATGGTGCTGGGCGTATTTTTCAAAAAAACAGGGCTGTTTCAGGAGAACATGATCAACGGAATCAATCAGTTTGTGTTTAAAGTAACACTGCCAGTCCTTCTGTTCGGTGACCTGGCAAAGCAGGATTTTGCCAAGGCGTGGAACGGAAAATTTGTGGCGTTCTGTTTTGTAGTGACTCTGGTAAGCATTTCCCTTGTGGCACTGATGTCCATGGCGCTGAAAGATAAATCTCAGCGCGGTGAGTTTATCCAGGGCGCGTACCGCAGCAGCGCGGCAGTGCTTGGCATTGCTTTCATTACGAACATTTATGGCAATTCCGGCATGGCGCCGCTCATGATCATC
Source organism: Ventrimonas faecis (assembly GCF_040096075.1). Classification (NCBI taxonomy): domain Bacteria; kingdom Bacillati; phylum Bacillota; class Clostridia; order Lachnospirales; family Lachnospiraceae; genus Ventrimonas; species Ventrimonas faecis. The sequence goes on along the minus strand of NZ_JBBMFJ010000023.1, from coordinate 6,449 downwards.
GGCAGCGTGCCGTTGTACAACATTATGGCAGTTGTGGTGCTTTCCTTTACCAACCCGGATCAGGGCGGCATGAGTCCGGCACTCATCAAAAAGACACTGAAAGGAATCGTGACAAACCCGATTATTCTCGGCATTCTGTCCGGCGCGCTCTGGTCTGTCCTGCGGCTTCCGATGCCGACGATTCTGGCAAAGACGGTTTCCAATCTCGGCGGCCTGACCACACCGCTTGGCCTGATGGCCATGGGCGCTTCCTTTCAGTGGAGCGAGGCGAAATCCGGCATGGGTCCGGCCTTTGTGGCCAGCTTTATGAAGCTGATCGGACTGTGCATGCTGTTTCTCCCAGTGGCTGTACTTCTTGGATTCCGCGAGGCAGAGCTGATCGCGATTCTGGTCATGCTGGGATCCAGCACCACCGTCAGCAGCTATGTCATGGCCCGGAATATGGGACACAAGGGTGTCTTAAGTGCCAGCATCGTGGCTATCACCACGCTGGGCAGTGCCTTTTCCCTGACCTTCTGGCTGTATGTAATGAAATCGCTGGCGCTGATCTAAACAACAAAAATCCCGGGGCGCGGATGCGTCACCGGGATTTTTATTGTTTCTGCTTATCAATATTTATTTGGATTTGACTTCTTTCCAAGCCTCATTATAAATCTCATCTACATCATCGCCCAGGTACTTCAATACCTCAGCATTCTTGATGGAATCGATATCCGGGAAGACTGCCTTGTTGTTCTGCATCTCCTCGTCTAACAGGTCAAATGCACCCTTGTTCGGGGTGGAGTAGGTGATGTACTCGAAATTCTTCTTTGCGATGTCCGGTCTGCACAGGAAGTTGATCCACTTCTCAGCGTTTTCCTTGTTCTTCGCGTTTTTCGGGATGACCCAGCAGTCGATGAACAGGTCGGTGCCCTCCTCCGGGATCACGTATTCCAGATTGTCGGTGCCATCTTCACCTTGGATGTAGAGCATCTCGCCGGAGTAGATGATGCCGACAGCGGCCTCGCCGCCGATCATCTTGTCACGAACCTGGTCTACCACATAAGCCTGAACCAGCGGCTTCTGGTCGATCAGATCCTGCTTGGCCTTGTTGATCTCATCCGGGTTGGTGCTGTTTAAGGAGTAGCCGTTTTTCTTTAAGCCGGTCATGAAGGCGCTGCGGATGCTGTCCTGCATAAGGATCTCACCGCTTAAGCGCTCATCCCACAGGTCAGCCCATTTGGTCGGAGCCGGAACGCCGAGCTCCTGCAGGCGCTCCTTGTTGTAGAGGATGCCGATGGTGCCCCAGGTGTACGGAACAGCGTACTTGTTTTCCGGATCGAAGGATTTTGACAACTCCATGTAAAGCGGATCGATCTGGTCGATGTTCGGCACGTTGTCGAAGTTGATCTCTGCCAGAAGGTCGTGCTCACGCATTTTCTGGATCATGAAATCAGACGGACATACCGCATCGTAGGCAATGCCGCCGGCCTCGATGACCGGATACATCTCCTCGTTGGTCTCGAACAGGTCATAGACAACCTTGATTCCGGTCTCTTCCTCGAATTCATCAATGACGGTTTCATCAATGTACTCGCCCCAGTTGTAAACGTAGAGCTCGCCGGCGTCGCCGGATGCGGCAGAATCACCGGAGTTGCCGGAAGCAGAGCTGTCAGACGCGGAAGCGCCGCAGCCGGTTACAGCAAGTGCCGCTGCGGACAGTGCCGCAGCAGATACGATCCATCTTTTTTTCATTTTCTCAATCTCCTTTTGTATTGCGTAATATGTCTGAATTTTATTTAGTTTGCCTTGACTTCCTTCCAAAGCTCATTGTAAACAGCATCTGTCTCATCTCCAAGGTATTTATAAACCTCAGAATCCTTCAGGGAATCGATATCCGGGAAGACAGCCTTGTTGTTCTGCATCTCTTCGTCTAACAGCTCGAATGCGCCCTTGTTCGGGGTCGGGTAGGTGATGTACTCAAAGTTCGCCTTTGCGATTTCCGGACGGCACATAAAGTCAATCCATTTTTCTGCATTTTCTTTGTTTTTCGCGTTTTTCGGAATGACCCAGGAATCCAGCCACAGGTTGGTTCCCTCTTCCGGAATCACGTATTCCAGATCATAGTCCAGTCCAAGGTTTGCGACCTCATCCTGGATATAAAGCATCTCGCCGGAATAGATGACACCGACAGCAGCCTCGCCGCCGATCATCTTATCTCTTACCTGGTCGATCACGTAAGCCTGGACAAGCGGTTTCTGGTCTATCAGTTCCTGCTTTGCCTGCTCAAGCTCGTCCTTGCTTTCGCTGTTCATGGAGTAGCCGTCTTTCTTTAATGCTACCATGAAGGCGTCGCGGACGCTGTCCTGCATGAGGATCTCGCCGCTTAAGCGTTCATCCCACAGATCAGCCCATTTGGTCGGTGCCGGAACACCAAGCTCGTCTAACAGTTTGGTATTGTACAGGATACCGACCGTTCCCCAGCAGTAAGGAACAGAGTATTTGTTTTCCGGGTCAAAGGCCTGGGACATTTCCATGTAAGCCGGATCGATCTGGTCAATGTTCGGAATGTTGTCGAAGTTTAACTCAGCCAGCAGGTCGTTTTCGCGCATCTTCTGGATCATATAATCGGACGGACATACGACATCGTAGTTGACAGCACCGGCCTCGATGACCGGATACATCTCCTCGTTGGTCTCAAACAGGTCGTAAACAACGGTAATGCCGGTCTCTTCTTCAAACTGGGAGATTACATCCTCGTCAATATACTCGCCCCAGTTGTAAACATACAGCTCGCCGCCATCTGCACTGCCGGAAGCAGCGGAATCCGTGCCGGAGGCTCCGGCGTTTCCGGATGCGCCGCAGCCGGACAGAAGGGCGGAAGCGGCAGTAAGGCCTGCCATGGAAATTGCAAATACTCTCTTTTTCATAGTCATCTCCTCTAAATCTTGATTTCGGTAATATTAAGCCTCATGCTTTTTCTTCGGAGCAAAATTGCTGATCAGAAGCAGGGCCAGGACTGCCACGAAGATCACGGTGGACAGTGCGTACATAGACGGTTTGATGCCGCGGCGCACCTCACTGTAGATCAGGGTGGACAGGGTGTTGATGCCGGCGCCTCTTGTGAAGTGGGTGATGATGAAATCATCCAGGGACATGGTGAAGGCCAGCAGAAAGCCGGAAAGCACGCCCGGTAAGATATCCGGGAATACTACCTTAAAGAATGCCCGCAGCGGGCTTGCGCCAAGGTCCAGCGCCGCCTCGTAGGTGAAGCGGTTGGTCTGTTTTAATTTCGGCATGACGCTTAAGATCACATAGGGAATGTTAAATGTGATGTGGGCAATCAGCACGGTTTTAAAACCCAGGGAAATGCCGAAGGCGATGAAGGCCAGCATCAGGGAGATACCAGTCACGATATCGGCATTTAACATCGGGATGTTGGTGATTCCCATGACGATGGTCTGAGGAACCTGTTTCATGCTGCTGATGGCAATGGATGCCGCAGTGCCGATGACGGTAGCAATCAGTGCGGACAAAAATGCAATCAACAGGGTGTTCTGCAGAGCAGCCATGATGTTGCGGCTGGCAAACATCTGGGTATACCACTGCAATGTAAACCCGCCCCACTGGGTACGGGATTTGGAACTGTTGAAGGATAAGACCACCATGGTAGCAATCGGCGCGTACAAAAACAGCATGATGAGCACCAGGTAGAAATCCTGCAGGAATCGTCTGAAATTCTGTCGGATCTTATTCATTAGAATGTACTCCCTTCGCCGTTTTTATCGTATTTTGCGATCAGCGCCATGCTGATCAGGATGAAGACCATAAGAACCAGGGAAAGACCGGAGCCTAAGTTCCAGTTGCTGCCCTTGGTGAACTCCTGCTCGATGACGTTACCGATCAGGAGAATCTTGCTGCCGCCCAGTAAGTTGGAGATTACGAAGGTTGTCAGGGACGGCACGAACACCATGGTAATGCCGCTGATGATGCCCGGAACGCTTAAGGGGAACCACACCCACAAAAGTGTCTGGGTGAAGCTTGCACCTAAGTCTCTTGCCGCGTTGATGGTGTTGTCATCAATCTTGCAGAGCACATTATAAATAGGAAGCACCATGAACGGCAGGAAGTTGTAAACCATGCCGAGGATGATGGCGCCCGGGGTGTTGATGAGGTTCTGGTTTGGCAGATGCAGGGCGGTTAAGATGCCGTTGATAACGCCACTTTTTTCCAGAAGGGTCTGCCATGCCAGGGTGCGCAGCAGAAAGTTCATCCACATCGGAAGGATGAAGATGAAAACGATGAAGCTGCCCTGGCCGATGCCGCGGTTACGAAGGATCATGGCCAGCGGATAGGCTAAAAGCAGGCAGATGACGGTGCTCACCAGGGAAAGTCCCAGGGAAAGCCACAGGGCTTTCACATGCTCCGGAGTGGAGATAGAGAGGACATTTGCCAGGGTGAAGGCCCCGGACTTGTCCGTCAGTCCGTAGTACACAATCATGAGAAGCGGAATGACGATGAAACCAACCATCCAGACCAGATACGGTCCGGCTAACCATTTCTTATTCATTGACTCCTACGGCCTCCTCATCCTCTGATGCAGGTTTGTTCATGATCTGGATGTCAAACGGGTCTACCTTGATGCCGACCTGTTTGCCTACCGGGCACATATCGGTGCTGTGAACCAGCCACTCGAAGCCGTCCGGGGTGGTAACTTCCATCTCGTAGTGGACGCCCTTGAAGATCAGGTGGGTGCAGGTGCCGACCAGAGTGCCCTCAGACGGGTCTACCAGGTCAATATCCTCCGGGCGGATGACTACATCGACCGGTTTGTTGTTGCCGAAGCCCTTGTCCACGCAGGCAAACTTGGCACCGAAGATCTCTACCAGCTCGTCGCGGAGCATGATGCCCGGGACGATGTTGCTCTCGCCGATGAAGTCAGCCACGAACGCGTTCTCCGGCTCGTTGTAGATCTGCTCCGGGGTACCCATCTGCTGGATGTAACCCTGGTTCATGACAACAATGGTGTCGGACATGGTCAGTGCCTCTTCCTGGTCATGGGTGACGTAGATGAAGGTGATGCCCAGCTCGTTCTTTAAGCGGATCAGCTCGTACTGCATGTCCTGGCGCAGCTTTAAGTCCAGGGCTCCTAACGGCTCGTCTAAAAGCAGCAGGCGCGGTTCATTTACAATGGCGCGGGCAATGGCAATACGCTGCTGCTGGCCGCCACTTAAGGAATCCACGGTACGCTTCTCGTAGCCGTCCAGGTTAACCAGCTTCAGCGCGTATTTGATCTTATCATCAATGTAGGCCTTGGATTTGCCCTTGATCTTTAAGCCGAAGGCGATGTTCTCCGCGATGTTCATATGGGTGAACAGGGCGTATTTCTGGAATACGGTGTTTAACTGGCGCTTGTTCGGCGGCAGCTTGCTGATGTCAACGCCATCGAAGATGACTTTGCCGGTGTCGGCGGTCTCAAATCCGCCGATGATGCGCAGGGTCGTGGTCTTGCCGCAGCCGCTGGGACCAAGCAGGGTCACGAAAGAGTTTTCCTTTACGGAAAGGTTAAGGTCATCTAAGACCATGGTATTGTCAAAGCTTTTTGAAATGTTGACCAGATCGATCAGGGGCAGTGCCATCGCAGTATTCCTCCTAAAGTAAATTTAAAATCCCATGTGATATTCTTTCTATAAAATCAGTGGAGCGCACCGCAGGTGCATCTCAGGTATATCTCTAGAAGCTGGGCGGCGTGCTGACCCAGATCAGCGATGCGCCGTGACGGCTTGTGAGGTAATGCTTCTTGTCCGGGGTAAAGTAGAAGGATTCGCCCTTCTTTGCCCGGTAGGTCTTGCTTCCGATGTGGATGCTGATGCTTCCCTGCAGCACATAGCCGAACTCCTCGCCCTCATGCGGGTTGTCCGGGTAGGTGGAGCCGCCGGCCTCCAGCGTGATGAGGATTGGCTCCATCATGTTTTTCTGCGCATTGGGAATGATCCAGCGGATCTCATTTTTCAGCTCCGCGTCGTATTTTTCAAAATAGTCAGCTTTTCCGAATACAACCTGTTCTTCCGGTGTTTCATTAAAAAACTCACCGAGTGTGGTGCCAAGGCACTGCAGGATGTCGGTGAGCGTCGCGATAGAGGGAGAGGTCAGGTTGCGTTCCAGCTGGGAAATGAATCCCTTGGAAAGCTCTGCCCGGTCCGCAAGCTCCTCCTGCGTCAGACCCTTTAAGGTCCGTATCTCCTTCAGTTTTGATCCGATATCCATAACAGTCCTCCATGATCATAATGTTGGGGCAAAAGATTTTTGCCCCTTCTGATACCGAATTGTTTCGCACTACGTGCTCCCACAATTCTCAAAAACATTCGTAATTCGCTTATTTTTCTTTGAAAAATGGTAACTGTTCAGTAGGTCTGCGCATTCACTGCGCTGACCGTATGAAAACATGGGCTTGCAGGCAAAAATCCCAT